>NZ_JBOEQD010000015.1:0-38498 GCF_050689125.1 Rothia sp. L_38
GCTGCCTCAAGTGCTCTAATTAATTCCTTTTCACTAATTTTTTCATTTCCGACTGTTCCTATATGTTTAATCGATACATTGGGAGGTAAATCTCCGCAGGTTGATGAATCTAGCTTGAATAGTATAGAGAGCGTCTTTTCTGAGTGAAGTTCGGGAGTATTGGTTGAGTCAAGCGTTTGAATATCTGATGTTGGATATGTTGAGCTTAGGCATTTATATAAAACACTTTCGCGGGCGTAAGAGTCTACTAGAATAATATCCAGCCTGCTATCCGTGCTATCATTTTGCGTCTCTGCGAAGGGGGTAGACAATGTTATTAGCACCCCAGATAATATGAGTATAAATAATAGAGTGAGATTTTTTATTAATCTATCCATTTAATGCCTCATACTTCTTCCTTGAGTGCTTGGTCAGCCGTCTTTGGCTGAGGCTTGGGGTTCAAGAGTGAGTTCTTGTGCTTCTGACTTTAATACCTTGGTGAGGGTTTAATCAAGAAGTTATCTGAAAAAAGTTGATAGATTTTTCAAGGTTTCCTTCGGAGTGCTCCTAGCCCGGTGGGTCTTGCTGTCTAGCTAGAAACGAAAAGCGGGGTTTCTTTCGAAACACAGTAAAGAACCGTAGCTCGAAAGAAACCCCGCTCTATCAGCGGTGAGGCCCTAAACCTTAGGCAACCAGGGTCTCGGTAGCCTCAGCAATAGCCTTTTCCTCGTTGGTGGGAACGACCAGTACGGGGATGGCTGAGTCTTCGGTGGAGATGAGGCGGGGCTCGTCGCCGCGTACCTTGTTGGCTTCGGCGTCCAGCTTGATGCCCAGGGCGCCCAGGCGCTCAACAGCCAGCTCACGGAACTGGTGGGAGTTCTCACCAATACCGGCGGTGAAGACCAGGGCCTTAGCGCCACCAACAGCCACATGGTAGGCGCCAATGTACTTAGCCAGGCGGTAGGAGGTCATGTCCAGGGCCAGCTTGGCACGCTCGTCCCCAGCTTCCATAGCCTCAACCACGGCGCGCATATCGTTGTTGCCAGCGATGGCGAGCAGACCTGATTCCTTGTTGAGGATGTGGTCCATCTTCTCGGGGGAGATGTTGCCGCGCTGCATGACGTTGGTGAGTACTGAGGGGTCGATGTCGCCAGAGCGGGTACCCATGACCAGACCAGCCAGGGGGGTGTAGCCCATGGAGGTGTCCAGGCACTTACCGCCCTCAACCGCGGTGATAGAAGCACCATTGCCCAGGTGGGCGATAATGCCGTTGAACTCTGAACGGTCCATGCCCAGGAACTCGGCGGCAACGCCGGTGACGTAGTCGTGGCTGGTGCCGTGGGCACCGTAGCGGCGCACGCCGTACTTCTCAACGAGTTCTTCGGGAACAGCGTAGCGGTAGACGTGTTCGGGCATGGTGGAGTGGAAGGCATTGTCAAAGACTGCAACCATGGGAACACCGGGGTAGGTGGCCTGAGCTGCCTTGATACCCAGAACGTGGGCGGGGTTGTGCAGGGGTGCGAGGGGTGAGAGCTCATCGATGGTTGCGGTGACCTCGTCGGTAATCAGGACGGGCTCAGAGAAGATGTCACCGCCCTGAACCACGCGGTGGCCGATGGCGTCGATGGTCTTGCCGTGCAGGGGCTCAACCAGGGCTTTAGCCATGATGTCCAGGGCTACGGTGTGATCGGGAATGTCAGCTGAGCCGATGTTCTCCACCAGGCCCTTAGCGATGACCTGGTTCTCTTCACCGGTAGCGGCGGTGTCACGCACCTGGTACTTCACAGATGAGGAACCGCAGTTAATAACGAGTACGAGCATGAAAGTGTTTTCCTTTAGTTGCTTAGTGAGTGAGGGGGCGCGGACGCCCGCGCCTAGGACGCAGGCGGACTCCCCGAAAGGCGACTGGCTGGGTCTGGCATGAATCGAGCGAGCCCTCCAGGGCGAGCTCGAGAAGGTTAGTCGCCGCAGGGGAGTCCGCTGCGGCCCTAAGGTTCGCGGCGGAGGGGACGTACCCTGCTCCGCCAACCCAACCCGAGCGCGTCCGGCTGACCGTCCGCGCGTCCGCGTCCTATTACAGGGTCTGTGCCTGGATCGCGGTGATAGCTACGGTGTTGATGATGTCATCGACGGTAGCGCCGCGGGAGAGATCGTTCACGGGCTTGCGCAGGCCCTGCAGGACGGGGCCGACGGCTACAGCACCGGAGGTCTGCTGAACAGCCTTGTAGGTGTTGTTGCCGGTGTTCAGGTCGGGGAAGATGAACACGGTTGCCTGGCCTGCGACCTCTGAGCCGGGGAGCTTGGAGGAGGCGATGGACATGTTGGATGCCGCGTCGAACTGGATGGGGCCCTCAAAAGCGAAGTCGGGGTTGGACTCGCGCAGCTTCTCGGTGGCTTCGACGACGAGTTCGACGTCGGTGCCGGAGCCGGAGGTACCGGTGGAGTAGGAGAGCATGGCGACCTTGGGGTCAACACCGAACTGGCGGGCAGTCTCGGCGGAGGCCTTGGCGATGTCGGCCAGGTGCTCTGCATTGGGGTTGGGGTTCACGGCGCAGTCGCCGAAGACGAGCACGCGGTCTTCCATGAGCATGAGGAAGACGGATGAGACGACCTTGACGCCTTCGCGGGTTTTGATGAATTCGAGGGAGGGGCGGATGGTGTTGGCGGTGGTGTTTACGGCGCCGGAGACCATGCCGTCGACGATGCCCTTGTGTACCAGCATGGTGCCGAAGTAGGAGGGGTCCATCATGCGGTTCTGGGCGCCTTCGAGGGTCATGCCCTTGTGGGCGCGCAGTTCGGCGTAGGTTTTGGCGAAGTCCTCGGTGTAGGTGTTGTTGTCGAGGTCGATGATGGTGACGCCGCGCTTGCCGTCCTCTGCGATGGGCAGGTCGATGGATTCGCGCTGGCAGATTTCTGCGATTTTTTCGGGGTTGCCGATGAGGGTGAGGTCGCAGAAGTCGCGGCGGACGATGATGGAGGCTGCGCGTAGGATGCGGGGGTCGTAGCCTTCGGGTAGGACGATGGAGCGGCGGTCGCTGCGGGCCTTTTCGATGAGGTTGTGCAGGAAGCGCAGGGGGGTCATGGTGGCGGGGCGTTCGAGTTCGAGGCGCTCGAAGAGTTCCTTTTCGTCGACGTTGCGGAACCATTCACCCAGGGCGGTTGCGATCTTGCGGGGCTGGCCGAGGGCTAGCTGGCCGCGCACCATGGAGACGGCGCGGCCGGCTTTGAAGGTGTCGAGCTGGGTGGTGAAGACGGGGAAGGGGGCCTTTTCGACCAGCTGGCCGATGGCGGTGTCGCCCTTGAGTTCGCTGGCGAGGCCGCCGGTGAGGAGCATGCCGGAGGGGGCGGGGAAGGTGGGGGCGAGGGCGGACGCGAGGGTTGCGACCATGATGTCGGAGCGGTCGCCGGGGACGATGACGAAGTCGCCGTCGGTGAACTGGGAGAGGAAGTTGGAGACGGTCATGGCCGCGATTTTGATGTCGTGGATGTCGCGGTCGAGGAAATCCTGGCTCATGCCCTCGTGGTTGAGGCCGAGGTTGTAGACGACTTCGGCGACGGTGGGGAGTGAGATTTCGGGCAGTTCGGGCAGGACGTAGACGGGGCGGTTGGAGGGGCCGCGCTTGACGTTCTTGAGGATTTCTTCGCGCAGTTCGGGGCGGGCGCGGTTGACCATGACAGCCAGGACGTCTACCTTGGCGCCGTGGAGTTCGGTGCGGGCGACGTCAACAGCGTTGACGACGTCGGAGACGGTGGATTCCTGGGCGCCGACGACGGCAATGACGGGGGTGCCGAGGTCCTTGGCGAACTGGGCGTTGAGGTCAAATTCTACGGTTGCAGCGTTGTGGGAGAGCAGGTCGGTGCCGTCGACGATGATGGCGTCGCAGTGCTTGGCCATGTCGGAGTAGACGGAGACGGCGATGGAGGACATTTCTTCGTGGTCGCCGGAGGCCAGCAGTTCGCGGCAGCGTTCGAGGGAGACACCGCCGCGGGCCTGGGCGTCGCTGAGGTTGTACTTGGTGCGGAGCAGACGGATGAGGGGGTCTTGTGACTCGATTTCGCCGCTGAAGACGGGGCGGAAGAAGCCGACGCGGTCGGTTTCTTTGAGCAGGGAGTCGATTAGGCCGATGGCGATGAGGGACTTGCCTGAGCCCTGGTTCATCGCGGAAATGTACATGCCGTTGGTCATCTGGGTCTACATCCTTGTGGCTGTGTTTTTGTGGGTTACGGTGGCCGTGGGGCTACCGTATGCTTACTTCTGAGTTTATTCCTTTGTGTGGGCTTTAGGGGCGGAGCGGCGTGCGTTTGTGTGGTATCTCATGAGGGGCGGACGCTTGCTGACAGTCTGTGCCCGCACGGGGTACAGGCGGGTGGTTAGGCTGGGTTCAGAACTATCGTCTGAGAGAAGAGTCTTATGTCTGCGAAACTCACCCGCCGAGCCCTTGCAAGCACCCTCCCTCTGCTGGGCTTGGTGGCCTGTGGCGGTCCTACCGAGACCACCGCCGGCTCTTCTGCCGCCGCGAGCGGTGAAGCTGCGGCGGGCGTCCGCACCGATGCTGGCTACCAGCTCAATGCCGTGACGGACGGGGCCCCCACAGTCACCCTCTACACCGATCTGCAGTGCCCCTACTGCGCTAAGGCCGACCCCAAGTACCGTGAAGCCGCTGCCGAACTGGAGGGCACCATGAACGTGACGGTACGCCATTTCCCGCTGCCCATGCACGCCAATGCCGTCCCTGCGGCCCAGGCAGTGCAGGCTGCTGAGGACCAGGGGGCTTACGTGGCTATGGCTGATCACCTCTACACCCACCAGGCTGACTGGAAGGAAATCACCGACACCGCCCAGTTCGCCACCCTCATGGGTGACTACGCCGAAGAGCTGGGCCTGGACCGCGCCCGTTTCGAGTCTGACCTGGCAAGCGAAGAGGCCCTGGCCCTGATTGAGCAGGAGTACCAGGACGGCGTCGCCGCAGGTGTGAAGGGCACCCCCAGTTTCGTGGTGGAGGGAACCAAACTGGAGAACGTGGACTCAGGCACCAGCACCGCCGACATGGTGGCGGCCTTCAAACAGGCTGCCGGTCTTTAGCGAGCTGTGTAGGTAATCGAAGCCTTCATATGCATGTTCTTTGAACGCGCAGATGAAGGTTTCGATTACCTTCAGTGGGCGGACGCCTGGTAACCGCCAGCTGCGCCCTCTAGAGTTGAAGGTATGAAGATAGCTCTCGCCCAGATGCTCAGTACCAAAGACGTTGCCCGCAACATCGAGACGATCCGTGAATACACGGCGCTCGCAGCAGAGCGCGGGGCCCGCCTGGTGGTCTTCCCCGAGGCAGCCATGCTGAGTTTTGGCGGGCGCCTCTACGACGACGCTGCCCAACACGAGCTAACCTTCCGCACCGCCCTCGCTAACATTGCCCGCGAGAACTACGTGACCGTGGTGGCGGGCGGCTTCGCCCCGGTGCAGCTCTCTGATGAGTGGAACCTGCGGGTTTATAACAACCTCTACTGCTTCGACCAGAACGGGGTAGAGACGGTCTACACCAAGATGCACCTCTACGACGCTTTTGGTTTTAAGGAATCTGAGGGGGTCAAGGCAGGTGAGCAGCTGGTGACCGTCACCGTGGACGGCACCAAAATTGGCCTGGCCACCTGTTACGACGTGCGCTTCCCCAAGCTTTTTGCCGACTACTCCCGCGCCGGGGCGAAGGCGACGGTGGTGGCGGCGTCCTGGGCTGGGGGAGAGGGCAAGGTGAGCCAGTGGCAGATTCTGACCAGCGCTCGCGCCCTGGATTCCAACATGTTTGTGCTGGCTGTTGACCAGGCTTCCCCCACGAGCGCTGACCCGCGGGCAGATATCACCCAGCCAACCGGCGTGGGCTATTCCCGGGCGGTTTCTCCCTTCGGCGTGACCCTGGCTGAGGCGGGTGAAGCCCCCGAAATTCTGGTGGTTGACCTTGACCTCTCTGAGGTAGACCGCGCCCGCTCCGCCCTGCCCGTTCTGGCCAACGCCAAGCTGGACTACTAGAGAAAGATCACCTGACATGGGTTTCTTTGATATCTTCACCGATAAAGCCCCCGCCGAACCGGCCGAGGCCCAGCTTATGGCCACAGCCTACGGGCACGTGCAGGGCGTGGGCTTTCGCTGGTGGGTGGCCGGTATTGCTAAGCCCCTGGGGCTGGTGGGCTACGCCAAAAACATGGACGACGGGTCGGTTGAGATTGTCGCTCAGGGCAGCGCGGACGCCTGTGAGCAGCTCCTTGCCGAACTGACCGGCGGCGATACCGCTGGTAGGGTTGATCATGTTGACTCTGACATCACCCAGCCGGTTGGCTCCTATAAGGGGTTCGGCATTTACTAGGAAGGCGTACTATGGGCCATTCTCACGGTCACTCTCATAGCCATGCCCACGGGCATTCCCACGGTGCTGGAGTCAACGAGCGCCGCCTTATCATTGTGGTGGTTATTGCCTGGTCATTGGTTGCCTTCCAGTTGACCGGAGCCTGGCTGACTGGTTCCCTGGCCCTGCTCTTTGACACGGTCCACGTTTTCACCGATGCCCTGGGGGTCAGCGTTGCCCTGGCCGCCGCGCGTCTGGCCCGCCTGCCGGCGTCCTCGCGCCACACCTGGGGGTTCCGCCGGGTCGAGGTGCTCTCGGCCATGTTCCAGGCCGCCGTGCTGCTCGGGGTTGGGCTCTTTGTGCTTTACGAGGCGGTGCAGCGCCTGCTGGAACCTGCCCCCATACCCGGCCTTGAAGTGCTGATTTTCGGCGTCATTGGCCTGGTGGGCAACATCGTGATGATTGCGGTGCTGGTGGGCGGCGACCGCACCAACTTCAACATGCGGGCCGCCTTCCTGGAAGTGCTCAACGACGCCCTGGGGTCGGTGGCGGTTATTATCTCGGCTCTCATTATCTGGCGTACCGGCTTCTACCAGGCCGACGCCCTGGTGGCTGTGCTCATCGGTCTGCTGATTATCCCGCGCACCGTCAAGCTCTTCCGCGAAACCGCCTCGGTGCTGCTGGAATCAACCCCGCGCGGGCTTGACCTCGATGAGGTACGCCGCCACCTTGAAGGCCAGCCCCACGTGGTTGCCGTGCACGACCTGCACGCCACCCAGATTTCCTCCGACCTGCCGGTGCTCACCGCCCACATTGTGCTCGACGATGAGTGCTTCACCTCGGGCCACTCCGTAGAGATTCTCAAGCACCTGCAAAGCTGCGTGGCTGAGCATTTTGAGGTGTCGATCAAGCACTCCACCTTCCAGATGGAGCCGCGTTCCCTGGCTGCCGATGAAGACCTGCGGCACCTGCACTAGGTAACAGGCGCTAGGCTAGAGAGCATGTCACGCACTATTCAGCTGTCCTTCTCTGGCTTAAGCGCCTCTGTTGCCCCCGACGGCTTCTCCGAGACCGGCCGTATCCTTGAAATTGGTGGGGCTGAGCAGTCTCACGTGGATTTAGCCCACCCCGACTTCATCTTCTACGAGTACCTGCGCCGCATCGGCAACCTGGTCGACCTTCAGGGGGTACCGGGCGAACCGATAACCGCCGCCCACCTGGGCGCTGGTGCGCTAACCCTGGTGCGCTACATTCAGGCCACCCGCCCCGGTTCTGCCCAGCTGGCCGTCGATATTGAGCGGGAGCTACCCGGTTTCGTGGTGGAGCAGCTGCCCCTGCCCGCGGGTACCAACTGCCAGATTTTGATTGAGGACGCCGCCGCGGCCGCTCCCCGCCTGAAAGCGGAGCTGGGCGCGCCGGGTGGTCTTGACCTGGTCGTCCTCGATATTTTCTCGGGCTGGGAGGCCCCGCCCCACCTGACCACCGCCGAGTTTTACACCGACCTGCGCGACTCCCTGGCCCCGGCAACCGGTGATAGTGCGGGCGGCTTGCTAGCCGTCAACGTGGGCGACGACGCCGGGCTCAGCTTCTTCGTGGCCCAGGCCCGAACCCTATTAGAGGTCTTTGGGCACGTCTGGTGTCTGGCTGATACCACTATGCTGGGCGGCCGCCATGCGGGCAACCTTATTCTGGTGGGCTCCCATGTGGCGCTCACCCAGGACGCAGCGACCTACCTGGTGGGTGCCGGGCCGCACCCGGCGTCCGCCCTGGGCACCGACGAGCTGGTGGAGCTACTTGAAGAATTAGACTAGTGGTCTATGCGGATCTCTTCCTCATAAAATAAACGGTTGAGAAACGCCGTCGCGGAGGCTGAAAAGTAAGATTTCAGCACTAGCTGAGGATGTGTGAACCCGAGACCCTAGCCGGACGCTTGTGGCGTTCGGTTTTTCGTGTTTAAAGTGGTGGGCTACTTCAGAAGAATATTTGCATGCCCCGTTTTTGCTGGCGGACTGGTACCAGAGTGCTGTGTTGTGGGAGAGAACTCCCTATACTTAGTTTAGATAAAAATTGCACCCCGCCTGCGTATCCGCGAGGGGACAGAGGCTGGACAGGGGTGCCTAAAGATAATTGTACAAGGGTATCTTCCTTTGGTGCAACTATGGAAAGGCAAAACATGACTTACTTTAAAGAGGTGCTTACCGATGCGAGATTTGAGCAGTATTTGGTTGCTGCCAACCGGGATTACTCTGCTGCCAAAGAGCTCTATGCTTGGAATACAAGAATATCTGGTGCATTTTACGAGCTGCTCAGTTATGTCGAAGTGTCTCTTCGCAACGCCGTAGATAAAGTACTAAAGGAATATGAGCCACCAGCGAGCGTTGTTGTAAATTCTAATAAATCATGGTGGTTCAGTAATCCTGCATTCCTCAAAGATGCTCATCTTAAATTTGCAGATACTGCTGTGGGGCATCTGCAAAGGAATGATAGGACTAAAAAATATAATTATTCAAGAGATAAAATAATTTCTAGTATTACTTTTGGATTGTGGGAAGAAATTTTTTCAAAAGACTATGAAAATATTTTTAGACAACATCTTGTATATGCGTTTCCGGACAGGCGTTTGACGGATATTAAAATGCGCAAAGATGTGCTGGAGAGAGTTTCTTCACTGAGATTACTTAGAAATAGGATTGCACATCATCAGCATATATTTCATCTTCCTTTGGAAGAGAGATTTGACCAGGCTATTGAAATTATTACGGCTATTGATAAAGATTTTGCAGATTGGGTTGAGAGCAACTCACAGGTAAAATATTTACTGTCGGAGCGGCCTGCCGTAGGTCCTCAAGTTGCAGTGGTGGTTCCGGTTAAAGAAAAGTCTTTACAGCTATATAATAAACTAGGTGTGTATGTGTGTCAGCCAAATAGGTTCTTTCAGGGCGTCAGCCATCTTGGTTTTTATAATAATCGACATCTTTTGCCTGATTTAGCAAAAATTATCAAAATGATGGATAATGTGCCATGGGCTCCAGAGGAAATTGAAAAACATAGAAGCATGCATACAGAAGAAGGCGATAAATTAGCTGAAATTATAAAAGAGGCAAGATCTCTTGGATGGAATGAGTTTGATGAATATCAAATATTTTTCTTGAGCCGAGATAGTGATGATGACTCTGAGCAGGTTGGGCACATAACACTAGACTCTTCTCTTTCCACAAGTAAGTCTGGCAGGGGGAGTGCTTGGGTTAGGAAACAGCGATATGTAATGATTGATCAAATTCAAGAGGTAACATCACTCGATGACTTGGATAAGTAGTGTTTTATATATTCACTATATGAATCTTGATTTTTATGTGCAGCATCATTAGCTTGTCCTATCTGCACTAGTTTTAGATTATCTAGTCGCATGCTAATTTTATCTCTAAAAATTTACTCCGTAATAGGTTTATCGTTTTTCTTTGCGGTGGGAAAATGTGGATATTTTGCGTATTGATGTAAATCTGAAAAGTGCAATTCTTGATAAAGGGTGTGTATGGCTCCGTTGGGGATAGTTGGGCCGGGATGTCACTGTAATGCCCATCGAGGCAACCGTCAGCAGTAGAATTGCCGTCCAGCGTAGGGCCCCGTCGATGAGCCTGCCCACGCGGGAGCTCGCCAGAATATAGCAGGCCCAGAAAAAGCCTGCGACTAGTGCAAAGGCCAAGCCCAGGGTGGAGATATGCTCGGCCCCGAAGGCCTTTTCAGCCCCGATGAGGGCCATGCCGATGGTGGCTAGTCCAATCCAGAGGGCGTCGATAGGCCGGCGGGAGAGCACAGCTGCCAGAACCAGCGGGCCGATAAACTCCACCGAGACCGCCAGCCCCAGGGGCAGCAGCTCAATGGCGTGGTAGAAGGCCCCGTTCATGCCGGCGAAGGCAGCCCCGAGCAGGATCACAGCGACCCACTGGGCGGGCGTCCACCGCCAGAAAAGGGGCCGGGTGAGAGCGCAGATGACCAGGGCCGCTACTCCCAGACGCAGGGTGGTCACGCCCCAGGCTCCCAGCTGGGGGAAGAGCTGCACTGCAAAAGCCGCTCCCACCTGTAGGGAGATACAGGAGCCAATGACCAGCAGGACGCCGGTGGTCTTATCAGAACCGGCCAAACGTGAACGAACTGCTTGCACGGGTGCCTACTTTCAAGAAGATACTGCAACCAGTGTAGGCAGGTGTCTGCCGTAGATGTGGCGCTCACCGCCAAATGTGGCTGTGCCGCTCACTCATCTGGCGGTGGGTGCCACAGTTGCCACCGTGAGCTACCGTAGCCCGCCACGCCTAGGGCGTACACAATAGCAAGCACACTGTGTTTACAGCTATTTGCCGGTAAACTAAAAGCTATGTTCAACTTCAACGCATCTAGCGCTTTCGACGCTAACGGTCAGCCCAAGCCCGCAGTTACCCGCACTGTCGACACTGTGCTGAAGGTTCAGCGTCCCCTGATTGTTTCCATGCTCAAGAAGATGCGTGAGAAGCACCCTAACGAGACCCCCGACCAGATTGCCAAGCGCCTTGAAAAGGCCTACCTGCGCGATGTAACCGTTGGTGGCGGCGCCGTGGGTGCAACCGCTTTCGTGCCCGGTCTGGGTACTGCGGCGTCCGTCGGTCTGTCTGCTCTGGCGGTTGGCGGCTACCTGGAGCGCACCGCTATCTACGCGCAGGCTATGGCTGAGCTGCACGGCGTGCATGTAGATGACCCCGAAAAATCTCGCCTCATGGTCATGGCTATCATGCTGGGTGAGGACGGCTCCGTGCTCATGAACTCAATCCTGGCCCATACCGGCAAGACCGGCGGTGTTTCCCGCAAGTGGGGCATGATGATGGGTTCCAAGGACTCCGGCAAGGTGTTCAGTATCGAGCGCACCATCCGCAATATGTTCATTAAGCGCTTCTTGACCCGCCAATCCGGCGCCCTGCTCGGTCGTGCCCTGCCGTTCGGTATCGGTGCTGTGGTGGGTGGCGGTGCCAACCTGGCCCTGGGTAAGAACGTGGTCAAGTCGGTGGAGCAGACCTTCGGTGCCCTGCCCGCTGTCTTCCCCGATGCCCTTAACCTCGACCGGGCCCCCAAGTTTGAGGGTGGCAAGGGCGAGGACGCCGGCACCTCTGAGGGTGCGCAGGGTGAGACCGCGCAGCTTGAGAAGTAAAGAGAGCTGCCATGGGTTTTAACGACAACCTAAATAACAACTACTCCCAGCGAGGCTCATCGGGCGGCAACGGCCGCTCCGGTGGTGGCGGTGGTGCGAACCCGCTCATGATGATGCTGATGAGCAGTGTTGCACGTAAGTTCGGTATTCCCGGCGTGCTTGTTCTTGGCGCTATCTTCCTCTTTGCCTCGGGCGGCCTTGGTGGACTGACCGGGGGCTCCAGCTCCATGTACGGCACCGAAGCCCAGCAGGACCAGGTCACCGGCGCCGGGAACTTCGATCACTGCCAGACCTATGAGGACGCCAACCGCTACGATGATTGCCGTATTCTGGCGACCGGCGTGAGCCTGGATATGGTGTGGGAAGAGAAGCTCCCTGCTGAGGCGGGTATTTCCTACACCGCGCCCGACCTGGTGCTGGGGGAGGGTCAGCTCTCCACCGGCTGCGGTACCGCCAATATCTCGCAGACCGGTCCCTTCTACTGCCCGGCTGACCAGACCGTGTATATGTCGGTTCCCTTCTTTGACCAGCTCAAGGCTATGGGCGGGTCGAACGGTGATTTTGCGGTCATGTACGTGACCGCCCACGAGTTCGCCCACCACATTCAGCAGACCATGGGCACCCTGAAGTACTCCAACTACCAGGACCCGGGCGCTGATTCGGGCGCTGTACAGGTTGAGGTTCAGGCCGACTGCTATGCCGGCGTCTGGGCTTCCCAGGCTGATAAGGGTGAGAACGCCCTGCTCGACCCGCTGACCGAGAGCCAGATCCAGCAGGCGATCGATACGGCCCGCGCCATCGGTGACGATGCGATTCAGCGTTCTTCGGGCCAAGAGGTTAACCCCGACCTGTGGACCCACGGCTCGTCAGAACAGCGTGTCAGCTGGTTTACGAAGGGCTACACCGAGGGCACCATGGCAGCGTGCGCCCAGCCCTTCAACTCCTAGCTAGTAGCAGGTAGGGACCAGATTCCTCCCAAAGTACCTAACGTCCACACGGTATACGGGAGGAATCTGGTCCCTTCTTTTAACCCTTAAAACGAGAACGGGCGCGGACGAACGCGCGGGCAGCTAGACGGGCACCCTTGGCGGTTGCCCCGTCGGCTGCCGCCAGCTCCGCTTCGGTACTGGGCCGTACCTGAGTTTCGGTTACCACCGGGGCCGGGTCTTCAATGGCGGACGCCGTCACCGGCTCGGGTGCCTCAAGCTGGGAGGGCTTGACCGGCTCGGGCTCTTCCAGAGCAGAAGGCGCTACCGGCTCAGGTGCTTCAATGGCGCTGACCTCTTCGGCGGAAAGCTCTAGCAGGTCAGCGTCATCATCGGCGGGTACTGAGCCCCCGTTGCCCTGCCCCGACCCGTCGACCGGGCTGCCGGCGTCCTGCCCGCTGTCCAAGACCGTGAGGGTGCTGGCAGGTAGCTGGCTGGGGGCTGCCCCTAGGTTCTGGTCTACCTGGGCGATAATCTGCTGGGCAAAATCCCGGCGCATCTTCTGACTAGCGAAAACAGCGCCTCCCGTCTTGACTAGCTGTTCGCCTGCCTTGACCAGCAGCAGGGTCTGAGGGTTGCGCAGGCCGATGGCGGCTACGGCTCCCAGAATGTTCATCTGCTGGGTGGCTCCACCATCGCGGGGGGCCTCCTGCATCTGGGTGAGAATATCGTTGACTTCGGCTCCCAAGATAGCGGTTGCGGCCTCGTCGCTGCTTTCAACGTGAAGGCCGTGTAGCAGGGCCATGCCGTGCAGGTAGGTTTTGACGGCCTGGGCACTGCCCACGTGGGCGGTGGTGTTAATGCCCTTGTTGGCGGCTCGGCTGTAGGTGGCCATGCCCTGCTGCACCGCGCCCAGGTGGGCAGCTGCTTGGGTGAGCCCGGCGACGCGGCGGTTGCGGGTGACGCTGCCGAGGACGTTGGGGGTCAGCTCCTGTGCCCCTGCCTGGGCTGACCCAACCAGGGTGAAGTCGCGCACGAAGATTCCGCCTAGGCGCTCTGCTAGGTCGGCAGGGGTGGCTTCGGGGTAGCGGGTGCGGAGCTTGCGCAGGCGGCGCACGGCTAGCGGGGTTTGCTCGGGCGAGCTGTCTGCGGGGCGGGAGTTCTCGGTCATACCTTCTATCCTAAAAGTGAAAGCCTCTCGGGGGAGTAGAAAACCCCGCCAGGTATGACGGGGTTTTCTATGTGACCTGCGCGAGTCAGTCTTTAGCGGGTGGCGTGCTCCAGCAGGGAGGGAGCCAGGCCGATGTAGGTAGCCGGGGTGAGCTCAGAGAGCCGGGCTTCGGCGTCCGCACTCAGACCGAGTTCAGCGACGAATTCCTTGAGGCGGGCGGCATCGACGCGGTGGCCGCGGGTCAGCTCTTTGAGACGCTCGTAGGGGTCCTCCATGCCGGGGACGCCCGCGATTGCTTCGGCGCGCATGACCATCTGGATGGCCTCGGCCAGCACCTCCCAGTTCTCGTCGAGGTCTTGGGCGATGACGTCGGTGGCGATGTCCAGGCGCTCCAGGCCCTTGACCACGTTTGAGATAGCCAGTACGGAGTGGCCGAAGGCTACACCGATATTGCGCTGGGAGGATGAATCGGTCAGGTCGCGCTGCCAGCGGGACTGAACCAGGGTTGAGCCCAGGGTGTTCAGCAGGGCGTTGGAGATTTCGAGGTTGGCCTCGGCGTTCTCGAAGCGGATGGGGTTGACCTTGTGGGGCATGGTGGAGGAGCCGGTCGCGCCTGCTACGGGAATCTGGCGGAAGAAGCGGATAGAGATGTAGCTCCACACGTCGGTGCAGAGGTTGTGCAGCACCTGGTTGAAGTGGGCGATGGAGGAGTAGAGCTCTGCCTGCCAGTCGTGGTTTTCAATCTGGGTGGTCAGGGGGTTCCAGTCCAGGCCCAGGCCGGTCACGAACTCTTCAGAAATCTTCTGCCAGTCGGCGGTGGGCACAGAGACGACGTGGGCGGAGTAGGTGCCGGTTGCACCGTTAATCTTGCCCAGGAATTCGGCGTTTTCAACGTGCTTAATCTGGCGGTTCAGGCGGTAGGCGAAGACAGCTAGCTCTTTACCCAGGGTAGAGGGGGTAGCGGGCTGGCCGTGGGTACGGGAAAGCATGGGCACATCGCGGGCCTCTTCGGCCAGCTTCATGATCTGCTCAACCAGGCCGCGGGCGGCGGGCAGCCAGACGTCGGTGACGGCGTCCTTGATACCCAGGGCGTAGGAGAGGTTGTTGATGTCTTCGCTGGTGCAGCCGAAGTGGACCAGGGGCTTCAGATGACCCAGGCCCAGGGGCTCGAGGCGTCGGGCGATGAAGTATTCGACAGCCTTGACGTCGTGTACGGTGACGGCTTCGATTTCTGCTAGTTCGGCGGCGGATTCTTCGGTGAAGTCGGTGACGATGGCGCGTAGGCCGGCGCGCTGTTCGTCGGTGAGGGGCTCAAGACCGGGCAGTACCCGATGGTCGCAGAGGTAGATGAACCATTCAACCTCAACGTGGATGCGGTCGCGGTTGAGGGCGGCTTCTGAGAGGTAATCAACCAGGGGTTCGGTGGCGGCCTTGTAGCGTCCGTCGAGGGCGCCGAGGGCAAGACCCGCGCCGGTGAGGGAGTGACGGCCAGAGGGCAGGGTGGTGCAGTTTTCGCGATGAGACATGTCTCTAGTTTCTCACGGCTAGGTGGGGTGGCGCACGTTTTAGCGGGGGTGTGAGATGGGCTTTTACGGGTAAGCGGCGGCTGCCGTCAAGGGGTGTGAACTCGCTGCGTCATCTTGCGTCACGGCTGCACCAATTGTGGGGCGATGTGCGCGGACGGCCGGGGCGGGGCTTATCCACAGGCGGGCGGACGCTGGCGCCCCGCCGGGTGCTGCTTTTAGGGTGTGGGCTAAGGAATCGCCCGTGAAAGAAGTGAGGAGGAAAAGCGATGCCTTCGGTGTATGAGCTTGTTGCGGCTGCGGGCAGGGTCGGCCTGGGGAGCCAGGGAGCTACGAGCGCGTCCGCGGGTGCACTGGGTTTGGCTCAGCGGGTGCGGGAGTGGTCTGCTGCGCTGGCGCAGCAGGTGCTGGGGCAGGCGGACGCCATTGGGCAGGCCTCTGGGCAGGCTTTAGCTGCGGGGCAGGTGCAGTGGGATTCTGTGGCTGGCCGTACCTTTCAGGGTGCTTTAGAGGCAGAAGGGGGTGCGGCTAGGGCTCTGCAGGGGGAGTTGGAGGCCGGTGCCCAGGAGGTGCGGTTGGCCGGTGAGGCTGTTGCTGCTGAGCTTGAATTGGTGGCTTCTGCTATCGGTGCTGCCGGGGCTGCTTTTGATGCCGCCTTAGCGGGTATGGCGGTGCTGGACGATATCGACTTCGATGACTTTATTGTGCACGCCGAGCGGGCTAATCTACCTGCCCTGCAGGGGGCTCTTACTTCGGCTATGGGCAACCCTCTGCTTGCCCGTGTGAGCGCTACTTTGGCAGGAGAGGGGTGGTAGGCGTGGTCGCAGCATATGTTTCTGGTGCCCCGGGGGCAGGGTCTTCGGCTGGCCGTATCTCGGTGGAGTTCTCTGAGCTAGAGCCCCTAGCCCACCAGCTTGCTGCCGTGGCTGGGCGGTACGAAGAAGCGAGCCGGGAACTGGGCGGTCTCACTGCGCGTGTGGCTCTTCTGGCCTCCCTTGACCTGACGGGGGCAGGCAGCCGCGCCCTGGCGTCCTTGGGCACCAGCGCCCTGACGCTCACCACCCTGGTGACGGGTATGCGGGGCCTAGCCCGAGGCGTGCAGAGCGCCGCCGAGAACTACCGGCAGGCGGAGGACTTTGCCAACCAGGTTATTGACCAGACGAGTCAGGCTCAGACCCTGGGCATGGCGGTGCTGCGTGGCACCCAGTCGGCCTTCGGGTACCGGGTTGACCTGTTTAAGCTGGTTGTTAAGCGGGGAGCAGCGCAGGCGGTGACCTACGCTAAGGACGCCTTCTTGCTGGCTCGCACTACTCCCGATGGACGTAAGATCATGCAGGATACAACTAAGGGACTTAATAAGCTGGTGCAGGTAACGGGTGCGAACGGGCGCCTACGGGCTACCCGCGACATGACGGACGTCATCAGCCCCAGCCTGCGCGTCGATAATCTAGACCCCGGTAAGAGCATCCCTCGCTCATACCCCACGCACTATGGGCAGGAACTACCTCTGAGCGCCCGCAGAATTGCTGAGCACTTCCAGCGTATGGAAGGCATAGAGAGCCGGGGCGATGAGCTCTTTGAAGCCGCCCACTACCAGGGCGCCTGGGACCATGTAATGGTTCAAACCCTCTACAACCCAGAAACCGGTGAAACCCAGTACCTGGTCACTATTCCCGGTACGGACGGCGACGGCGAGCACGAGGATTTCTTGCAACCCTGGCGCGGGGGCACAAACACCTGGGCTGGCACCGCCGGGAGTGCCGCCTCGGGGTATGGCTCCGACCTGACCCCGAACCAGTACACGGCCCTGATGACCCAGGTAGAGCGAGCACTGGAACAGGCAGGGGCGGCTGAGGGCAGTGGCGTGATTCTGGCCGGGTTTAGCCAGGGCGGGCTGACTGCCGGTGCACTCGCTGCCAATACACATTTTGGGTCCCGTTACCGGGTGAAGGGTCTGATTACCCAGGGCAGCCCGGTGGACGAGATTAAGATACCTGCCTCGGTGACCCACGTTGATACCCGGTATAAGGGCGATCCCGTCCCCTACCTTCAGGGCGACCGCCCCGACTACGCACCAGATACGTCTACCGTGATGCAGCACAGACCTGCAGACGCCTCGGCTCACGGGGCTGCGGACTACGTGAAGATTGCGGGTGCTAACCCCGGTACGGAGCGGGTGATACCCGAGCTGCAGGGTTTGATGGGCGGCTACAGCGTGGTAAAAACGACGATTACCGCCGGCACGACCCAGAAGCCCGACATCACCCGCACCGAACAGGAACAGATGGCTATAGCGGGAGTCGGTAACGCTGTGCACGCGGGGGCTCAGAAAATAGGGTTGGGCAACCGCTTGATCAATAGCGCCAGTATTAACCCCTCTGACCTCTACCAGGATGCCGACTCAGCCCTGCGCACCTTAGATACCGAGGTGATACAGAAGGGGGATCGCTGGCTCGATACCCAGCTGCGCAAGGTAGAAATTGGCGGTGTGCAGCTCTATAACCCCACCATCACCCTGCCAGCGGTGGGGGAGCAACAGCCTGCGCCTATGCCCGATAGCAGTATCCGGGTGTATGAGCCCACCGCCCAGCAGCAGGTGCGCAACCTGACCAACCTAGCTGGGGCGGGTGATCTCATCAGTGACGAAGCAATCGATGAGGGGGTGAGAGTCTTTTTGCCCGCCAGCTCGACCCCGCCCGAGTGAGGTACCGGGGCGGAGCCAAGCTAGGAGGCGGACGAAGCGGCGGGTCTTTAGGCTGCCGGGTAGAGGGGGTTATGGCCGGACGCTACCCGCTCGGTCTCCCGCACCGGGGCAGGGGCGGTAGCACCGGCGTCCGTATTGAAGGGGGAGCCGCCCAGGGCCTCACGCCCGTGCGGGGTGAGCCAGCCGGCCAGGTCAGGGCCGGCGGGCACGATGCCGGTGGGGTTGATGTCTTCATGAACAATAAAATAGTGTTCTTTGATCTGCTGGAAGTCCACGGTATCGCCAAACCCGGGGGTCTGGAAGAGGTCGCGGGCGTAGCCCCAGAGATTGGGCATGGAGGCCAGGGTCTGACGGTTGCACTTGAAGTGGCTGTAGTAGACCGCGTCAAAGCGTACCAGGGTGGTAAAGAGGCGCACATCGGCTTCGGTGATGTGGTCCCCCATGAGGTAGCGGCGGGTGGCCAGGCGCTCTTCAACCCAGTCTAGGGCCGTCCAGAGGCGGTCGTAGGCTGCCTCGTAGGCCTCCTGGGAACCGGCAAAACCGCAGCGGTAGACCCCGTTGTTGATTTCGGTGTAGATACGCTTCATCACCGCCCGCATTTCCTCTTCGAGTTCAGCAGGCCAGAGGTCAGGGGCTCCCTCGCGGTGGTAGGCCTTCCACTCTTTCGAGAAGTCCTCGGTAATCTGCGGGAAGTTATTGGTGATAACGCCACCTGATTCAATATCGACGATGGCGGGCACCGTAATGCCGCGGGGGTAGTCGGGGAAGCGGGCAAAGTAGGCCTGCTGCAGGCGCTCAATGCCCAGTACCGGGTCCTTGCCGTCTTCATCGAGGTCAAAGGTCCAGGAGCGGGCGTCGTGGGTGGGGCCGGGTAGGCCAACGGAGAGAGCATCTTCGAGACCTAACAGACGGCGGACGATCAGGGTGCGGTTAGCCCAGGGGCAGGCACGGGCGGCTATCAGGCGGTAGGCGCCGGGCTTGACCGGCCAGAGCTGGTGGTCGGGGTCAACCTGGGCAGTAGCGGCGGGGTCTGCAACAATACGGTCTTCGATGTAGGTGGTGTCGCGGTTGTATTCTTCCCCGGCGTGCACGTAGGAGCCGCGGGTGGAGTGTTCTGTCTGTTCGGTGGTGCTCATGCTTCCACCCTCTCACAAAATACTTTCAAAGTAAAGTATTTTGTGAGGGCGGAGAAAGGCTTGAACCCCTCTAGTGCGAAGGCAGTGTCAGCCCGCGGTACATACGGGCTGTTCGAGCGGGATCCCAGGCGCCACCGCAGTCGATGGGGAGCCCCTCGTCCTCAAAGCCCCGGCGGCTATAAAACTCCCGAGCCCGCTCATTGCCCACGATGTACCACAGGTAGGCAGGCTCATCAGGGTAGAGAACAGCGTCAAAAAGAGCCGCCCCTAAGCCCGTGCCGTGTGTCGAGGCAAGAGTATAAAGGTGGGTGAGCTCCCGCGTCCCCTCATCAACCGGGGGTAGGCCAATCTCTAGCTCCCAGGCCAGGGGGCCGGGGCGGGACAGCGCAAAACCGACCGGGGCCTCCCAATCAATCTCGCCTCCCACCGCACAGCTCAGACCACCGGCGGGCGTCCATGCCGGATTCTCGTAGGCAAAAAAGGCGCGGGCACCGGGCGCTGCGATATTCTCAGCAAACTCTTCCAACCAGCCGTCCCGCTCAGCCGCCTGCCGGGCCCCAAAATCGGGGTCTACCAGCCCGTTATAGGTCTCCGCCAGGCACCGTAACTGCAGGTCAACATACTTCTCGGCGTCCTCAGCGCCTACCGGCGTCACCACATACCTGCCATTAGCTACAAAACCCACGCGCGTCCGTCCTTTCACATCACTGTCACTGCCCTCTCACTCTAGCAAGCCCTCCAGCACCCGCCCCACCCACTAGGCTAGAGGGGTGGCAAAACGCAGACGAACCCCCAAAAAACAGGTAGAAACCCCCGAAGCCCTCGTTGAAGGCACCTACCCCATCGACACCGGCATCGCCGAACTCATCGAAGACGACTACACCCCCGGTGGCTGGGTGCTTGAAATCAACGGCATGGAATCCTCCCACATCGTGCTGGGCCAGCCCCGCGAACTCGACTTCGAATACATGCGCTGGCTAGCGGCCGTTATCGAACCCTTCGTCGACGCCCACCTCGACCCGGCCAAGCTCCGTATCACCCACCTGGGCGGCGGGGCCTGCTCCATGGCCCGCTACCTGGCTGACGTATACCCGGCCTCCCACAACACCGTCGTCGAACTCGACGGCAAACTCGCTGCCTACGTACGCGAATGGTTCGACCTGCCCAAATCCCCCACCATCAAAATCAGGGTGGGTGAAGCCCGCGCTGTCACCGAAGGGTTCGCCCCGGCCTCACGCGACGTCATCATCCGCGACGTCTTCGCCGGCTACATCACCCCGGAGCCGCTCACCACCCTCGAATTCACCCAGCTGGCCGAGCGCTCGCTAGCCCCAAATGGGCTCTACATCATCAACTGCGGCGACGACCGCTCCCTGGCCGGTGCCCGGGCCGAGGCAGCCGCTATCGCCCAGGTCTTTGAACACACCTGCATTGTGGCCGACCCGGCCATGCTCAAGGGGCGGCGTAAGGGCAACGTCATTATCGCCGGCTCCCACGCGCCCCTGCCGGTAGCCGGTGACCTGGCTACCGCCGCCATCACCAAGCGCCTGCTGGGCGGCGGGGTACCTGCCCAGTACAAGGACGACGCCTGGGTGCGCGACTTCGCCCGTTCGACTACCCCGCGCCGCGACGCCCAGCCCGAAGCTGACCTGGCTCAGCTGGACGCCCAGCTTCGTGCTGGCCAATAAAATATCGCCCTATCCCTTCTCTCTTCACCCCGAGATAATCTCTAGGGTCGTGAGAAAAGGAATAGGGCGAAAATGTCTGCCGGGGTTAGCTGACCTCACCGTCAACGTAAAACCACACCCCGCCGTCCTTGGTGAAGCGGGAGACTTCGGTCTGTACCCCTCGCACCCGCTCGTCCTCGGGCGTCCCCGGCACTGACCGGTAGTAGGCGGCGAACTCTACGCCGCCGGTGCTGTCAAAGGGGCCGCCTGCTGTGCTGAGAATGTCGAGTCGGTACCAGCGCAGGCTGTCGTCGAGGTGCAAGGACGCCGGCCGCGTGCTCGGGTGCCAGGTAGCCAGTAGGTAGTCGGGCAGGCCCACCGCAAAGGCGGTGAAGCGGGAGCGCATCAGCGCTTCGGGGGTCGGTGCAGTTAGTTCGCCGGCCTGGGCAAACCGGGAGTGGTAGCGGCCGCAACAGGCGCCGTACACATCGCCGGTGCCGCAGGGGCAGCGGGTATCGGGTTCAAGCATGCCTCTATTAAAACAGGTAGGCAGGTGGCCAACCCGTCCTCTTTAAAAGCAAATACCCCAGTTTTTGTGCAGGCACCTCGGGTAAAAACCGGGGTAACTGCACCAAAACTGGGGTACTGAGGAAAGGGGAGGGTTAGGCGTGCATCCAGCCCTCAATCACGCCCATGCCGAAGAAGACCAGGAAGGCGGCTGAGACGATGTACATAATCGGGTGTACTTCCTTGCCGCGGCCCTGTACCAGGCGGATGAAGGTGAAGGCGACGAAGCCGGCACCGATGCCGTCCGCGATGGAGTAGGTGAAGGGCATCATGATGATGGTGAGGAAGGCGGGAATGCCTAGGCCCCAGTCGGTCCAGTCGATGTGAACGGCCTGGCGGACCATCAGGAAGCCCACGACGACCAGGGCGGGGGCGACAGCCTCGAAGGGCACGATGGATACCAGCGGGGAGATGAAGACAGCCAGCAGGAAGAGGGCGCCGGTGACGATGTTGGCGAAGCCGGTGCGGGCACCTTCACCGATGCCGGTGGCGGATTCCACGAAGATCTGGTGGGCTGAGGATGATGAGCCACCACCGAGCACGGAACCGGCGGCGTCAATCAGCAGAACGCGGTCGATGTTCTCGATCTTGCCGTCCTCGTCGATGGTGCCAGCTTCAGAAGCCAGGCCCACGGAAGTTCCCATGACGTCGAAGAAGACTGCCAGCAGGATAGCGAACATGAGCATGGTTGCGCCCAGGGTGCCCAGGGAGGAGCCGGAGAAGGCACCGACCATATCAACGGAGCCCAGCAGGGAGAGGTCGGGGTGGCCGATCCACTGGGTGGGGATGCCGGGGATCATGAGGGACCAGCCGGTGGCTGAGTCCATGGAGGAGCCGGAGGGCCAGACCTTTTCCAGCACGATTGCCAAGATGGTTGAGGCAACTACACCGATCAGAATCGCACCGCGCACGTTGCGGATGAAGAGGGCGATGGTGAGGAAGAGGCCGAAGAGGAAGACGAAGATGGGCCAGCCCTGCAGGTGGCCGCCGGCGCCGAAGGAGACGGGCACGGTGGTGCCTGCGGCATCGGGCATACGGCGGACGATACCCGCGTTGACCAGGCCAATCAGGGAGATGAAGAGGCCGATACCCACGACGATGGCGGTCTTGAGCGATTCGGGGACGGCGTCGAAGACGGCGCGGCGGAAGCCGGTGAGCACCAGAATAGCCATGACGATACCGGCCCAGACGACCAGGCCCATAATCTGGGGCCATGTCAGGTTGGGGGTGGTTGCGATGGTGGAGGCCAGCAGGGCGTTGACGCCCAGACCCGCCGCCATGGCGAAGGGCTGCTTGGCCCAGAGACCCATAATGATGGTCAGGACGCCCGCCACGAGCGCGGTTGCTGCAGCGACGCGCTCGACGCCGAGGGTGTTGCCTGCGCCGTCGGGGCCGAGGCCCAGGATGAGGGGGTTGAGCACCACGATGTAGGCCATGGCGAAGAAGGTTGCTAGACCGCCGCGGACTTCGGTGGAGAGGGTGGAGCCGCGTTCGGTGATTTTGAAGTAGCGGTCGAGGGCGCTGGTGGGCGCTGAGGGTGCGGGTTTGTGAGCCGCGGTGTTCTCAGAAGACATTCGTGAAAATCCGTAGATACTCGTGTGGGTTTGTGTGGCCCAGAAATGAAAGTGCGCCGTCTTTGGTGCGGACGGCGCTGATGTACCTGTCCAGTGTACGCCTGCGGAGGCGTACCAGCGGGTAAAGAATGATGTGAGTCAGCGCAAAAGCAATGATGGTTGCAGTGTTTTTCCAGAGCTTCAGTTGAGAAGAGGGAAGCCTAGTGTTTAGCTGCCCATTCGGTAGAGGAAGGCTGCAATGGCGTCACGGGTAACTGCTTCTTGAGGGCGATAGGTTCCGTCTGACCAGCCACGGGCGTAGTTCATAGATCGCATCCAGCTAATAGCTTTGTAGTGTTCATTGGCTGGGGAGACGTCGATGAAAGGGCTAACTCTTGGTGGGGTAAATGCGGGGGATCCTGCTCGTCTGTAAAGAAAGCTGGCTAAAGCTTCACGCGTTACTGGGGTGAGGGGACGGTAGGTGCCGTCTGTCCAGCCTGTGGTTATTCCGGTGGTGCGGAGCCACGTAATTTCCTTATAGAAATTGGAATAAGGGGTGATATCTCTGAAAGGGCTAACGGTTGGTGGAATGAAGTGTGGAGAGCCAGCGAGTCGGTAGAAGAACGCTGCCATGGCGTCACGATTCATGGTTGCCCAGGGTCGGTAGGTTCCGTCCTCCCAGCCGGTTGATATACCACTTGTTCTCATCCAATTTATTTCTTGGTAAAAACCGGTGTTGGGAAACACGTCTGTGAAGCCTTTGCCGGTAGCCCAGCGAATCCAGGCGGCTAGGTGGGGCGCCAGAGCGTTATGGCCTGCTGGTGAGAGGTGAACGGAGTCTTGTAGTAGGTGGGCAACACCTTTATCTGTAATCCAGAAACGGTTGGGGACTACATGGATTCCTTCTTGTTTGCCTACGGCTGCTAGGTGGTCTGAAAGTTGGTGACGGTTGGTTTGCTCAGGTATACGTCGACTGACAACTTCAGAAAGCATGATGAGGCTGTGGGGGTAGAGCTCTCGGAGGAGTCTGATTATAGTACGTAGACCTTCGGCAGTATCTTGGTAGCTACGTCCAGTCCAGAGGTCGTTGCCGGACCCTTGGATGTAGACGATACCTGGGGAGCCTAAGGGGAGAGCGCGGGCATTGTTGATGACGCTATCAAAGTAGGAGGGGTGGTATTGGTTTACGGCATGGACGCCGATTCCACCCCAGCTGTAGAAATGAGGGCGGTAGCCAGCTTGGGCGAACCCCTGCCCGACCCAGAATCTGGGGCTAAGGCTAGGGTCACCTATTTGTGAGTCTCCGATGAGAAGGGCGTCTTGGCTTCCTAGATGTTTATTCGCGTCACGTAGGAGATTGCGAGGTCCGGTGCGAATGAAGCGGTGGGGATTTCCAGGGTAGAAATGGCTTCCGGAGTGGAGGTTCCAAATAATAATGCCGTTGCTGAAGGGCTGGTATGAGGTAACTGGGCTGAGGGCTTGCTCGGGGCTGAGGGGCGAGCCAAAACGGGCTGGATTGGTAGCCCAAAGAGACCGGATTCCTCCAACGACGGGGATAGCGGCGTGTGCTTCTGTTGAGTTAAGGGCGGCTCCAGCTAGCCCTGATGCTGCAAGCGTAAGTGCCTGTGCGCGGGTTACCTTAAGTTTCGGGGGGGGGTGTGTGCATGATTGAAGCCTCTACAGTATTTTGCGAGTGGGCAAGATTTTTGCGAGTGGGCAAGGTGTTCTTGTCACATGTAAGTATAGGTTGCGAGATGAAAGATGTAGGGGCGGGTGGCGTAATTTTATGTGGGGGTAGGGGGCAAAGCGACCCTCGGATAGAATGTTAGGCAACCCTAACTTTCAAGAAAGGTTTGCCCATGCAGAACCCTGTCTACCCTGATATTTCGACGATGTCTGCCCGCTCGCGTGCCGTCGTCCTGACTGACCGCCCTGCCCGCTATGCCAAGCAGCTGGCTAGCCACTTCGGGCATAAGATCCTGGCTGAGGAGATGGAGGGCGGCCACCGGCTCACCTTTAACCGGGACGGCAACTTTGGCGGCTACGGCGATGTGCTGGTGCAGGAGGTGGACGGCGCTGAGCGTCTTGTCCTGCTGACCTACGCTGAGAGCCCCGAGGGGCGAGAGCGCCTTGAGGGCGTGCTGGGCCGCCACCTGGAGCGATTTGGTGAGAAGGACGGCCTCACCGTCACTTTCGTAGTCCTCTAGGCTCTTGGCGCAGGCGGGTGTATGTTTGAAACTGAAATTTTTTCCCCGCTGCACCGTTGGAGCGTTATGAGTCAGAGAGACCCCCGCGACCTTGAGATTGCCCGCGATTTCCTTGCCGAGCTTTCTTCCCGTCTGAACCTTGACCCTGCCCTGATGGAAAATGCTATGCCCCATCTTCTGGGTATGACCAAGCATGTGGCGCACGGGGTGGTGCGCCCTGCGGCCCCCTTGGCTGCTTTCCTGGTGGGGTATGCCGCCGGTCAGGCTCCGGGGCAGGACGCTGATGAGCAGGTGGAGAGCGTCCGCGCAGCTTTGGAGCAGGTGGAGATCCTCATTGATGAGTATAAAGAGCGGGCCGATGGGTAGGCTGAATCGCACCGCCCCGGCCACCCGCTATGTGCTCAAAGACGACGGCACTTTTTCGGTAGACCGTCGTGCTGACGCCCTGACCGCCGAGGAGCCCCTCGAAATCAGGCTGGACGGGCAGACCGTCACCACCACCATGCGCACCCCGGGGCACGACATTGAGCTGGCCCACGGCTTCCTACACGCCGAAGGGCTGATTAAGAGCGCGGCAGAAATCAGTACCGCCCGCTACTGCGCCGGGGCCACCGGGCCCGATGGCGCTAACACCTACAATGTGCTTGACCTGAGCCGCACAGCCCCCGAAAATCCCCAGGCCAGTTCGCCGGGCAGCGTCCTACCCCTCTTTGAGAAGGCCGCACCCCTGCGCCTGACGGTGACCAACTCGGCCTGCGGGGTCTGCGGGTCGGCCTCAATTGACTCGATTATGGGCAAGGCTACCCGCCCTATTCCGCCTACCGCCCTCACCCCCGCCCAGGTGCTGGAACTGCCTGCACGCCTGCGCGACCACCAGGTGATTTTCAAAAAAACCGGCGGTATTCACGCCGCCGCCGTCTTTGACCCGAGCGGCGAACTGCTGGTTGCCCGCGAAGACATCGGCCGCCACAACGCCGTAGACAAGGTCGTCGGCCACCTGCTCATGAACGGTGGGCTAGAATCCCCAGCCCCCGGTCTACCGGGGCGGACGCTGGTGGTCAGCTCCCGGGCGTCCTTTGAGCTGGTACAGAAGGCAGTACTTGCCGGTTTCTCGGCGCTCGTGGCGGTTTCTGCCCCGTCCTCGCTGGCTGTGGATCTTGCCAAGGAGTCAGGCCTCACCCTGGTCGCTTTTGCCCGCGAACGACGTTTTAACCTGTACTCGGGTCAGCTAGCTCAGTAATCTGGCACACATCACGCTAAACTGGGGTGTATGAGCACGGTAAGCAAGCACGAAGACGTCCCTGTTGTCAGCCGCGTGAGCGAAGAAGCCACGGCCTTTGATAACCCCAAGATTGGCCACCGCACCAAGGTCGCAGCGGGCCCCGGTGGTGTACTGCACGCCATGGCACACGCTATCCCCGCCCGCGGCCTGCTCCCCCTGATTAATATGAACCAGCACGGCGGCGTTGACTGCCCCGGCTGCGCCTGGCCCGAACCCCACCAGAAAGATATGAACGTGGTGGAGTTCTGCGAAAACGGCGCCAAGGCGATTGCCGAGGAGACCACCCCCGAACGCGCGGGCGTCGATTTCTGGGCGCAGTACTCAGTGACCGAGCTGCGCGACAAGACCGATTTCTGGCTGGGCAAGCAGGGCCGCATCACCCAGCCCCTGCTCTACGACCGCTCTAGCGGGGACGACCACTACCGCCCCGTCACCTGGGAGCATGCCTTTGAACTGATTGCCGAGCAGCTCAAGAAAACCGACCCCACAAAGGCCGTTTTCTACACCTCGGGCCGCGCCTCCAACGAGGCAGCCTACGCTTTCCAGCTGCTGGCCCGCCGCCTGGGCTCTAACAACCTGCCCGACTGCGGTAACCTCTGCCACGAGTCCACCGGCGTCGCCCTCAAAGAGGTCGCCGGCCTGGGCAAGGGCTCAATCACCATGAGCGACCTCGAAACTACCGACCTGCTCATCTCTGTAGGCCAGAACCCCGGCACCAACCACCCGCGCTCGCTGACCAGCTTCAAGAAGATGAAGGAAAACGGCGGCAAGATGGTGGTGCTCAACCCCATGCCCGAAACCGGCCTGATGGCCTTCCGCGAACCCCAGTCGCCGGTGGGCATGATTGTGCCCGAGAAGCTGGCGGACGAGTACCTGCAGGTGCGGCTGGACGGCGACCGCGCCTTCTTCCAGCAGCTCAACAAAGAGCTGATTCGGCGCGACGCCATTGACCACGTTTTCATTGAGAAATTTACGGACGGCTTCGAGCAGCTACGCGAGCACCTTTTGGGTCTGGACGACGCTGAGCTGGAACGCGGCTCTGGCATTTCAGCTGCCCAGGTGGCGCGGGTGGCCGACCTGGTTGAGGACTCTGAAAACGCTATTGTCTCCTGGACCCTGGGCGTCACCCAGCACCGCGAGTCTGTGGCTACCCTGCGAGAGATGATGAACTTCCTCTTCCTCACCGGCAATATGGGTAAACCCGGGGCTGGTTCTGCGCCTTTCCGCGGCCACTCCAACGTGCAGGGCAACCGCACCGTGGGTATCTGGGAAAAGATGCCCGAGCCCTTCCTTGCGGCTCTTGAAGACTACTTTGGCTTCCCCGTCCCCCGGGAGCACGGCCTTGATACCGTGGACGCCCTGCGCCAGATGCGCGATGGGAAGAACCAGTTCTTCATGTCCCTGGGCGGTAACCTGGTGCGCGTTGCCTCAGATACCACCGCCTGCGAGAAGGCCATGAGCAGCCAGGAAATGACCGTCCACCTTTCGACCAAGCCCAACGGTTCGCACGCCTTCCCCGGCGAGAAGGCCCTGATTCTGCCCGTCCTGGCCCGTACCGACCGCGATGTGCAGGCGTCCGGCCCGCAGAAGATTACCGTGGAGAACTCTTTCGGTATCGTCTCTGCTTCTATCGGCAAGCGCACCGCTAACGATGACCTCGACCTCAAGTCAGAGGTAGAGATTATCTGCTCGGTGGGTCGTGAAACCTTTGGTGATGACTTCTGGCAGCCCATGATCGACGACTACGGCGTGATTCGTGAGGCTATTGAGGGCACTATCCCCGGGTTTGAGCGCTACAACGAGCGGATTGAGAAGCCCGGTGGTTTCTACCTGCCGAACGGCCCGCGTGAGCGCGTCTTCAACACCGAAACCGGCAAGGCCCGGCTGACGGTCAATGAGACCAATGTGCTGGAGGTCCCCGAGGGTCACCTGCTGCTGTCGACGGTGCGTTCGCATGACCAGTTCAATTCCACGATTTACGGGCTGGACGACCGCTACCGCGGCGTGCGCGGTGGCCGCCGCGTGGTCTTTATGCACCGGGACGACATCGCCGCCCTGGGCCTTGAGGACGGATCCCTGGTGGATATTGTGTCGGTCTGGGAGGACGGCGAGCGTCGGGCTCCTAACTTCCGCGTGGTGGAGTACGATCACGCCCGCGGCTGCTGCACCGTCTACCTGCCCGAGGGGAACGTGCTGGTTCCGCTGGATTCGGCGGCTAAGCGCTCGAACACTCCGGTGTATAAGTCGGTGCTGGTGCGCCTGGAATCGCTGGGGCGTAAGGCTTAACCGGCGGTAGCGGGCGGACGGCCGGGCCCCGGCCCGCCCAAGGTAATCGAAAGCTTCATCAGCGCGTTCTAAGAACATGCTGATGAAGCTTTTGATTACATCAGAGGTTTAGTCCAGCACCGGGAAGTTGTGGTGCCCAGCGTGTACCAGGAGCTGGGTGCGGGTGGTGACGCCCATCTTTTTGTAGACCTGTGAGAGCGTGTTTTTGACGTTTGAGAGTGAGTAGTTCAGTTCCTGTGCGATTTCCTGATTAGTGTGCCCCAGGCAGACGAGTTTGGTGATGGCCTGCTCTGTCGCGTTGAGTTCGCTCCAGGGGTCGCCCTGGGGTGGTTGGGTGAGGTTCATGGAGATGACCAGGCTGGCGAGGGCCCGCCGGTCGATGATGGCCCGCCCCTCAACTGCGGCTGTGACTGCCTGTTTGATTTCCTTGGCGCGGGAGTTTTTGAGTAGATAGCCGTGGACGCCTGCGGTGAGGGCTTGGCTGACGTAGCTGTAGCTATCGAAGGTGGTGACGGCGATGATTTTGGTGTCTGGGTGGGTTGCCAGGATGTGCCGGGTGGCTTCTATGCCGTCCATGACGGGCATGTTGAGGTCCATGAGGAAGACCTCGGGGCGTAGGGTGTTGGCAATAGTGATGGCCTCTTGCCCGTTGCGTCCTGTGGCGATGAGGTTGAGGTCGGGGTCGTTTTTGATGTAGAGGCCCAGGAGTTCGTTGAAGTCGGGGTTGTCTTCGATGAGGGCTACAGTGGGTTGCTGCATGGTGGGTGCTTTCTAGGCGGTGGCGAGGGGCAGGTGGATGGTGAGGTTCCAGGTCGTGTCTGTTACTCCGTAGTGCATGGTTCCGCCGAGGGCGCGGATGCGCTCACCTATGCCGACGAGTCCGTAGCCGGTGCCCCGGGTGCGTTTTTTGGGGTTGCTGGGGGCGGCGGGGTTGGAGGTGATGACGGTTACGCCGGTGAGGTTGGGTTTGGCGGTGACGGTGATGGTGCACCCTGGTTGGGCGTATTTTTTGGCGTTGTGGCAGATTTCTTGGATGAGTTTGTGGAAGGTGGGGCGTACTCCGTCGGGTAGGTCGGCTTCGGTGATGGTGATGTTTTCGTGCAGGGTGAAGCCGTGGTCGGTGAGATCTTTGCGGGCTTGGGCTAGGGTTTGGCTGAGGTCGATGGTGGGGGCGGACGTCTGGGGTAGGGCTGTGGGGTCGGTGTCGCCTCGGGTGGTGCGGATGAGCAGGCGCATGTCTGTGAGGGCTTTGTGGGTGTGTTCTTCGATGGTGTGCAGAGCGGCATCTTTGCCGCTGGGGTCGGTTGCATCGAGTCCTTGGCCGGTGGTGAGGCCGATGACGCTGATGTGCCGGGCTACGGTGTCGTGGAGTTCGCGGGCTAGGGCGCGGTTGGATTCAGCTACCTGTTCTTTGTAGTCGGCATATTCCTGGGCCAGGGTCTTTTTCTGCTCCCAGGAGATTCGTAGTGCTAGGGGGGTGCCTATGAAGAGGAAAAGGCTGATGCTGAGTGTTAACAGGTTAAAGGGCCGCAGCAGGGTGTAAGCTGTGATGATTTCTCCAGCTATGTGTGAGATGGCGAGGAGAAAAATACCTGGTAGGGGGCCGGTAAGAACGAACAAAAAGGTGCAGGCAAGAATGAAGAAGGCCAGCAGAGCGGACTCCTGGTCGTAGTAGGCCGAGCTGAGAAGCATGAGCGCGCACAGGGCATATACAGAGTACCGGTAGGCGGTGTAGTAGAGCGCCGCCCAGAGGGTGATGAGCGCGAAGAAGACGATATGCAGGGATAGGTAGCTGTCGGGATGGCTGACGGCTTGGAAGAAGCCTGTAGCGCCGATTGCTAGAGAAAGGATGAGTGTGGTGAGCCGGACTGCGCGGGAAGGACGTGCGGTCGGCAGGGACCGTAGGGTGTGTAGTAGCTGGGTCACTGGTGTGCTTGCTTGCAGAAGGGTGGTATGTGCTGGAGGATTTTGCAGAACCGCATAGGAGTAGGGGTTGCCTCCTGAGCATATATTTCTGTTTGGGCGTAGCTTGGTGCTACTGATGCGAAGAGAAGGTTGGTTGCGATGAGGACTGTGACAAGGGATTTCAAGGGTCTTCACTTTCTCAGATGGGTACAAATCTTCATCTTTGATAACCCATATATGTGAGCTATGTCAAGGGTCTGGGTGAAAGTCAGTACTAAGGTGCTGACCTTGCCTCCAGAGGCTGTTTTTCCTTGCCGGGGCGCCCTTCGCCCCCTACCATCAAAATGTGACATGAAACCTGTGGATAAACGCCGATGGGTTTCGGTTATTCGTTATATATTAATTTCCTTCAAAGGAGAATGAAATGTCCCTTCCTGCTCTCAATCGTCGTATATTCTTCAAATCATCGCTAGCAGCTGGTGCTGCAGCAGTGGTTTGCAACTTCTCAAGTCCTGCTCATGCTTCGAAGGGACAGGTTTCTGTACCTGTAAAATCATCAAAAAATTTTGATGAATGGTATTCTTTACTTGATTTTGTTCCAGAAAATGCATCAATAGAAGAGATTGAGAAGATTTTTCCAGAAACGCCGGGAAGCGGAGCGCATCGGGCTTATCGAAATTTCGTTACAAGACATGGGGCAGGCTATAACAGCCGTGGCCAAGTTGCCCTCTATCTTACACGCATGACAGATATAGAGCCAGGGCATTCAGCACAGGCCCTTCCTCTAATCGTGGTGCATGTGGCTCGAATTTTACTCCAGGCTGCAATTCGAACTGGGGGAGCGCTCTACTCTACGCTGAGACTAATTATTAAGGGTGGCGTGTATTATGGAAAGAGAGGTTATGCTGCGTTTAACTTATTTCTACAACATAATCCTTTCCTTGGTGGGATTATTGTTGGGGTATCGTCAAATCATGTATACGCCTGGCTAGTGCAGAATATGCCTTAAATATGGATAAAAAATCAGTCTGGGCTCTTTGTCTGTCTGCATTTTTCACCTCTATCAGTTTAAAAGCATTAGAATCGTGGTATTCAGGTGTGGCTTGGGCTATCTATGTTGCGATACCGGCACTCTTATTGCTTGTAGCCACAGGAATATGGTGGAAGATCAATAAGCCGTCAGGATATTAACCCAAATATTTTAAATAGGAGCGAAACATGACTTCAGAAACTCTCAGCTCGCTTCTGAGCTACATCACCTACGGTGGTGCAATTGCTACCTTGTGTGTTGCTACGGTAACTCTGTATCGGCACCAAAAAGCTAAGCGCGAGAATCAGTAAACAGACACCGCTAGGCCTGCATCTCCAGCTGTGAGATGCAGGCCTAGCGGTTGTCTAGAAACACTTCAGTTAAAGTATGCACCTAACTGTTTACTTCTATGTCTGCCTAGTTTGGGACTGCTGGCGTGAAGAGGAAAATACCCTTAAGGAGTGTTGAGCCAAGTTTCTAAGCACAACTCAGTACTTAAGTACTGAAGGTGCTTTTATCTCTTGAAAACTTCAGGTGTGTCTGCTGGAATAATTACCATTCTTGGCATTCAAAGGAGATTGCACCATGCCACGTCGAGCCCTTCCCCTTGCCCTACTCATTCCGCTACTGGCTGCCTGCTCCAGCGGCGCGTCCACTACAGCTGAGGCACCAAGCTCCACCCCGAGCGTCCGCACCACCACTGTGCCGCCACCTGCTACCACAGCAACCGCCAGCCCCGAAGAGCTGGCAACCCAGGGGCCCACTATTTCTAACGAAGATATTCAGCGGGGCATCGACACCGGCAATATCTATGTGCTCTACTCCGGCGTCATGTGCTTCGGTGGCACACTAGCTGACCCCACCGAGTTTGCTGAGCAAGAACTAGCCAGTGACTACATGAGCGAGGAAGAATACCAGCAGCACTACAGCCAGATCCCGGCAGAAGTCCTTGCTCAGAGCGAGAACAACAAAACCGGTATCTTCACCGCTCCCCAAGAATGCCTAGACGCTGGCTGGTCCCAGGCCGGAGCCATCTAAAGCACCCTGCACCCCGCCTGCATCTGTTACATCTGTTACGACCGGCCCCTACCCGCGGTAACCCCAGGACTTACTCTGTAACCGGGGCGACGGCGTCCGCCCCAAACTCGGTAGACTAGAGCAGAACCAAAGTCCCAACCCGCCGTGCCCACCTACGCCCGGCGCCGAAAGGAAAACCCGTGTCAACCGAAGCCCCCCGCGCCCTGCGCGTCGCCGTCATCGGTGCAGGCCCCGCAGGTATCTACGCCGCAGACATCCTCACCAAAAGCGAAGAAGTCCGCACCGGAGTCGTGCCCGTAGCCATCGACATCTTCGACCGCTACCCCGCCCCCTTCGGCCTGATCCGCTACGGCGTAGCCCCCGACCACCCCCGCATCAAGGGCATCGTCAACGCCCTGCACAAGGTGCTCGACCGCGGCGACATCCGCTTCTTCGGCAACGTCAACTACGGCACCGACGTCACCCTGGCCGACCTGCGCAAGCACTACGACGCCATTATCTTCGCAACCGGTGCCATCAAGGACGCCGACCTCGACATCCCCGGCGTTGAGCTCACCGGCTCCTACGGCGCGTCCGACTTTGTCTCCTGGTACGACGGCCACCCCGACGTGCCCCGCACCTGGCCACTGGAAGCTAAAGAAATCGCAGTGCTCGGCAACGGCAACGTAGCCCTCGACGTCGCCCGTGTGCTCTCCAAGCACGCCGACGACCTGCTCGTCACCGAAATCCCCGACAACGTCTACGAAGGTCTCAAGGCCTCACCCGTCACCGATGTGCACGTCTTCGGTCGCCGTGGCCCCGCCCAGATCAAGTTCACCCCCCTCGAACTGCGCGAACTGGCCCACTCCCGCGACGTTGACATCGTGCTCTACGAAGAAGACTTCCAGTTCGACGAGGCCTCCCGCGAAGCCATGGAAACCAACGCCCAGACCAAGGTCATGATGAAGACCCTCAACGGCTGGCTCGAAGAGCAGAAGGAAAACCCCGGCACCGCCTCCCGCCGCCTGCACCTGCACTTCCTCCAGTCACCCGCCGAAATTCTCGGTGAACACGGCAAGGTCACCGGCATCAAGATGGAATGCACCGAGCTCAACGGCAACGGCGGCGTCACCGGCACCGGCGAGTTCATCGACTACCCCGTGCAGGCCGTCTACCGCGCCATCGGCTACTTCGGCTCCGAACTGCCTGAGGTCGGCTACGACAGCGAACGCGGCGTCATCACCAACGTCGAGGGCCGCGTCATCGACGACAGCGACGTACCTATCCCCGGCCTCTACGCCACCGGCTGGATCAAGCGCGGCCCCGTCGGCCTAATTGGTTCCACCAAGTCAGACGCCCTCGAAACCGTCACCCACCTGCTGGAAGACCGCGAGAACCTCTACACCGCCGAGGCCGCCGACCCCGCAGCCATTGAGGCCTTCCTCGACGAGGCGGGCGTCCGCTACACCACCTGGGAAGGCTGGCACCGCCTGGACGACCACGAAAAGGCCCTGGGCGCAGAGTCCAAGGACGCTGCCGGCGAGCCCCGCGCCCGCATCAAGGTGGTTGACCGTGACGAGATGACGGCGATTTCACGCGGCGAGTAGCGTCAGGTTCTTTCAGAAAAGACCATCTAAATCAGAAAAACCCACCAACTAGGTGGGTTTTTCTGATTTAGGTGGTACCTACGGGGGCTACCGCATGAGCACCCAGTCCAGGTAGGGGTTGAGGAAGAGGCCCGACGGGTCTAGCTCTTCGCGCAGCTCCACGAAGTCGTTGAAATGGGGGTAGAGCTGGGCGAGGGCGTCCGCGTCCTGGGTGTGGTACTGGCCCCAGTGGGGGCGTCCGCCGTGCTCCTTGAAAACCCCCTCAAGCACACCGAACAGTTCGGCGTGGGGCTGGCGCCAGTAGGCGCGCGCCGAGACGTAGAAGGTCTCCCGCCCGTAGGCCTGGGAAAGCCAGATGTCGTCGGCGGCAGCGGTGCGCACGACCAGGGGGTAGGCCATCTGGCTGCGGTAGGACGACAGGTGGGCGCGCACATCGCGCATGACGTCGGCAAACTGCGGCATATCGAATGCGTATTCCATATTGTTTTGCCGCACGGTGCGGTGAATAGTGAAAACGCGGGCCGAGTAGTCGGCGTAGCGGCGGTTGCCCTTAGCCCAGTTGGCTACCCTATTCAGCGCCGGCTGCGCCGCAGGCACCTTAGCTCCGGCGTAGCTGAGCGCCGAGAATACCCCGTTGTTGAGCAGATGGTCGCCGCCGTAGCGCCGGGCCTGGCTCAGGGCAGCGCTGGCGGGCATGTAGCCGTCGGTGAGCAGGGCCAGGCGGGTGAGTCTGCGGGTGCGCACCTCGCCGGAGCCCGGGAACCAGCTAAATTCGTAGTGGTCCGCCCCGCGGGAGCGGTCTTCAAAAGAGTGCACGATGCTCTGGTAGGTGTGGCCGCGCTCAGCCGCGTGCAGGCGGAACTGGGGCACCACCTTAAAGGTCAGTTCCACGATGATGCCCAGGGCACCCAGGCCGCAGAGGGCCGCTGAGAAAATTTCCGGGTTCTGCTGGGGTGAGCAGGTAAGCAGGGTACCGGTGGCGTCCACCAGCTTGAGCTCGGCGACCTGGGTGGCAAAGATACCGTAGCTTAGGCCGGTGCCGTGAAAGCCGGTAGAAATTGCCCCGGCCAGGGTCTGCTCGTCGAGTCGTCCCAGGTTGGTGAAGGCCAGGTTGTAGTGGCCCAGCAGGCGGTTGGCCTCGCGCACGGTGGTGCCCGCCAGGAAGGTGGCGGTGAGATTATCGGGGTCCACCCGCACCAGGCCGGTGAGGTGCTCTAGGGTCAGCATGGTGCCGACCGGCTGCCCAATGGCGGACGCGCTGCGCCCCCGCCCCACTACCTTGACCCGGGTATCTGCCGCGGCGGCGTCCTGAATCTGCCGTTGCAGCTCGGGCACTGACCGGGGCGCTAGGACGCCGGTGGGCTGCACGGTGTGTTGGCGCGCCCAGGTGCTCCATGAGGGGCTTGTCTGCGGGGTGTCGGCCATAATCTACCTCGATTCTTGCTCGTTCATGCATATTTTCGCACGAAGAGGTGGGTGCTGGCTGTGAGTCTGGGCGGCCGGTCACAGCTTGGTAACAGTTGGCTCACAATTCGATCAACCTGCCTGTTTTTGCTTGCCCGGGCCAGGGTGGCTGTGATGGGGTGGAAGTACTGGAGAAAGGAAGGTATAACCACCATGAACAACTCTTCACTCCGTACTTTTGCCCGTTACGGCTCTGCCGCTGTAGCTCTGGGGGCGCTCGCGCTCACCGGACTGGCTCCCGCCTCGGCCAGCCCAACGGCGGCCACCGGCTCTTCTATCGCGGCCAGTTCAAGCAGCGACACCCTGCCCTGGGTACCTGAGGACTACGCCTGGCTGGGCGCTCCCACCGATGACGGCTTTATTGCCCCCGGTACTCCTACATCGCCCGGTTTTATGGGCCAGAATTTTACCCACGGGGCTGTTTTCTATAACGAGGTCACCGGCACCCACACCGTACACGGCGCTATCTATGACCTGTGGCGTTTTGGCGCGGTGACGGCGGGTGACGGCTCTGCCCTGTACAACCTGATTCCTGTGACCGACGAGCAGCCGGTGGGCAGCGGCGTGCGCCAGAGCTTCGCCCAGCCGGGTCTGGCTAGTGGTAACGTCTTCTGGTCTGAGGCTACTGGCGCCCATTTTGTTGAGTCCGGAACCCCTGCAGGGGACTACTTCAATGCCCACGGCGCTGTAGATGCCTTTGGCTTCCCGGTGTCTGAGGTGCAGCAGGTAGGGGATGCCTCGGTGCTGTACACCGAACAGGGCGTGCTGACGGTGACTGCCTCCGGCGCTGTGTTTAGCCCCCTAGGTTAGGTGTTTCTCAGCGAGCGTGCGCCGTATCGCTGAGCGTGCGCATGGCTACTGCATGCTCGGCGATATAACGCACGCTCGTTGGTGCAAGGACGCCGCCACCCACCTCCCTGCCCAGCGCCAGGGGAGTGGGGTGCGGCGTCCTTACCTTATCTAGTTCAAAAATGAATAAGTGCGGTAATGAGGCGAAATAAGTCACGCCGCTCACGAGGGGAGGACTAAACTAGAAGTAGGCCCCGGCAGCAGCGCCGGCAACCCGGCTGGCAGAGCGGGGTCATCATGAATCTAAGGAGATGACCATGACCGAACACGCTCTCACCTTCGGTGAAAAAGCAGTAGCTGCCCGCAACGATATCGCAGAAGTAGCCAACGCATCCGGTGAAATCATCGTCGGTATTGACGGCTCCGAGCAGAGCTACGGTGCCCTGCGCTGGGCCGTGCACGAGGCTGAAATCCGCAAGGTGCCCGTCCGTATGGTCACCGCCTACTCCCTGCCCGTCTTCACAGGCACCGGTTTCGATGCCGGCTACTCCATGGTCGATGAACAGGCCCTCACCGATGGCGTAGCCCAGATCCTTGACGAGGCCCACTCCCGCGTTGGCGAAACCAGCGTTGAACTTCGCGCAACCGTCGAAACCGGCGATGCCACCGCTGTGCTCCTAGAACTCTCCAAGAAGGCTGAGCTGATGGTGGTTGGTTCCCGCTCCCACGGCGGCTTCCTGGGTCGTCTGCTGGGCACCGTTTCCACCTCCCTGCCCGCCCACTCACATTGCCCCACCGTTGCAGTACCCCACTCCTACGCTGAGAAGATTGAAGCTGACCCCGGTATCTTGGGCGGCGGCCAGTCGGTGGTTGTTGGTTCGGACGGCTCCGATGAAGCCCGCCTTGCCATGATGCAAGCAGCGGACGAGGCAAGCCGCCGCGGCGTCAAACTCACCCTGGTCAACGCGCTCGCCCCCTACACCGGTGCCCTGAACTGGGTGCCCGCCGCTGTTGACTTCGAGGCCCTCTACCGCGAAATCGCCGACCTGCAGCGTAAGGCTGCCGAATGGATTCGCGGCTACTTCCCCCAGCTGGAAATCGAGTTCAAGCTTATCGACGGCTCCCCCGTGCAGGTTCTGCTAGAAGCGGGTAAGGCTGCTGACATGATTGTGGTTGGTACTCGCGGCCGCGGTGGTATTGCCGGCATGATTCTGGGCTCCACCTCGCAGGGCATCCTGCACAATACCCAGGTGCCGGTCATGATTGTTCCCCAGCTCGATGACCCCCGTATTGAGCAGGCACCCGATGTCGGTGTTACCTGGGGCTAGTCACAGCATGAACATGCTCTAGTCAGCTCCCCGGCAGGGGAGTAGGCTGGAGACAAAAGAAAGGCAGGACAGCTCCCGCCGAAGCACCTTTTCAGAGGGAAAAGGGCTCCGACGGCGCTGTTCTGCCGTCTTTTTTAAAAAAGTTCAAAAAATTTTTTGCGCGGACGCCCGTGGCAGCAATATGTGCTTTGACTAGGCTGTTTGTGTGTAGCTCCGGTTACTTTTGGGTGAATATTGTGGTGCAGGGCACCCAATTTTTAGCTCTAAAGAGCCTCTTTGGATGGTTTTCGATTTGCGCGCCTGTTTGAACTCGCGTAATGTATTACTTGTTCGAGCGACGGGCTGGGGAAACAAAGCCGGTCACGATACAGCGAACTAGCCCCTATCGTCTAGCGGCCTAGGACGCCGCCCTTTCACGGCGGTAACACGGGTTCAAATCCCGTTGGGGGTACTGTGAAACCTTTGGTTTCACGGCCATGTAAGAACTTCGGTTTTTACGTATGGCCCCGTAGCGCAGTTGGTTAGCGCGCCGGCCTGTCACGCCGGAGGTCGCGGGTTCAAGTCCCGTCGGGGTCGCTCCGACCGCGTAAGTTCTCACTTGTGAGAAGACGCGGTTGTGGCATATCTAAGGGTATGCCTGGCTCTGTAGCTCAGTTGGTAGAGCGTGCGACTGAAAATCGTAAGGTCACCGGATCGACGCCGGTCGGAGCCACGAAATCCACTCTCTAGGCTTCTACATGAGAGTGGGTTTTTTGTTTTAAAACAAAAACAGCCCCAGCCTGTGGGTTCACAGGCCGGGGCTGCTTTTAGTTAATCTCAACAATCACCGGTGCGTGGTCTGAAGCG
>NZ_JBOEQD010000016.1:0-37392 GCF_050689125.1 Rothia sp. L_38
TAACTAGCTACGCAAAAGAAGACGGAAGAGTAGAAGCACCCGCACGAACCATCACCCGCTGTGACGCCCTTCCCAAGCGGGCGCGTCCGTCCGCCCTCCGTGCGCCGCGAGCCCACTGTCTACAAGAATCGCGCAGCGTCCACACACGGCGTGGGCACTGCGCGATTCTGGTAAGCACTCAATGTAACCTATGGTTTGCGCCCCCCCCTACTGGAAGGTACAGTCGTCTTCTATGAGCGAGAAGTACGTACCCAATTACGGCGATCTGGAGCGTTTTCGCTATGAAAGGCTGATCCGCACCAAATCCAGGGCCTACCAGATGGCCTGCTGGCAGGGTTACCTCGGCACCCACGAGTTCTTCCTGGGCAATAACCTCAGAGGTTGGGCCACGCTCCTGCTCACCATGGCAACAGCTTCCCTGCTCGTCTACGAGTGGATACTCGGGCTTCTCCTACTGGTTCTCGTCATCGGCCTCAACATCACGGCGGTGCGGGCCATTGCCGCATCAGACCCAAGCAGCGACATCTACGGTGAAGAGTGCGGACCTTTCTTTCACAGCCTCCACATGGTGAGCTCCTTCTCTATCATGTGGGATATCAACCTCTGGAAGGGTAAAACTCCCACCGACCCACCGCCGCCCGATATGGATTAGGCGGGCCCGGCCGTCCGCACCTTTAGCCGCCGCTGATATCCAGTTCAGCATCCACCAGGCCCAGACGTTCTGCGTCCCCCAGGAGGCGGGAGTTCAGCCAACCGTCGGGCAGATGGGGCTTCTTGGGGTTGCCAGCTCGGCCACGGGGTCCCTCAACAGCGGCACCGGGGTAGCCGATGGAGTGATCTAGTTCGGCCAGGTACTCGCGGAAGGCTTCCAGGGTGGGCACGGTAGACATCTTGGCGCGCAGTTTGCCGCCCACCGGGTAGCCGTGGAAGTACCAGGCCACGTGCTTGCGGATCTCTCGCAGGCCGCGGGTCTCATCCCCAAAGGTCTCAACTAGCAGTTCCGCGTGGCGATAAATCATATCCGCCACCTCAGAAACAGAGGGGCGGTGGCGCTCTTCCGAGCCCTCGAAGGCGTTCTGAAGGTCACCAAAGAGCCAGGGGCGGCCCTGGCAGCCGCGGCCGACCACAATGCCGTCCACCCCTGTCTGTTCAACCATGGCGATGGCGTCCTCGGCCGAGAAAATATCGCCGTTGCCCAGAATTGGCACGTCGGGGATAGCTTCGCGCAGGCGGGCAATGGAGCCCCAGTCAGCCTTACCCGAGTAGTGCTGAGCGGCGGTGCGGCCGTGCAGGGCGATAGCTGCAACCCCGGCGTCGCGGGCGATTTTGGCTGATTCCAGGTAGGTCAGGTGGTCCTCGTCTATGCCCTTACGCATCTTGATGGTCAGGGGTACGTCCCCGCGGGATGCCTCGCGCACGGCGGTCTGGACGATAGCGGTAAAGAGGTCGGTCTTCCAGGGTAGGGCTGAGCCGCCACCCAGCTTGGTCACCTTGGGCACGGGGCAACCGAAGTTCAGGTCAATATGGTCGGCGCGGTCTTCTTCAACCACCATGCGGATTGCCTTACCCACGTTGACGGCGTCCACCCCGTAAATCTGGATGGAGCGGATTTTTTCGTCGCCGTCATGGTCAATAATGCGCAGGGACTCGGGGTTGCGCTCCACCAGGGAGCGCGCGGTGACCATCTCGGTCACGTACAGCCCGCCACCGTAGTCGCGGCAGAGCCGGCGGAAGGCCTTGTTAGTAACGCCAGCCATGGGTGCCAGCACCACCGGGGTGTCAATGGTGTGCTTGCCCAGGTGCAGGGGAGGCAATTTTAGTTGCTTGGCGCGTGCCGGGATCTGGCCGGTCTCTAAAGTCTCTTCTGTCATAACCTTCCAATTCTGGCACAAACCCCGCGGGGGCGCTGTTAGCTAGAGCAACACAAGAGGGCCCCGGGTGGTTCATTCCCGGGGCCCTTCATGAGGCTGTGGTTCAGCGCTAGAGGCTTAGAGCGAGGCTTACTTGTTGTCGCCTTCTACAACGATTTCTTCCTTGCGGACGTCTGCTGAGACGCGCTCGGTGTCGGTGCGTACTTCCTTGCCAACTGAGACGCGCTCGGTGGCTACGGTTTCGGTGGAGACAACGGGGCGCTCTTCGTGGGCGGTGACGGTAACATCTGCCTGTGCCTCGGCGGAGTCGAAGTCGTAGTTTTCTACAACTTCGCCGTCCTTGAGGTTGGTGCGCTCAACAACGATTTCTTCCTTGCGGACGGGCACCTCGACGGTTTCGGTTTCGGTGCGGACGACCTTGCGCAGGCGGACCTGGCCGGTCTGGGTTGCGCTGGTGGCAGTGCCAACATTCAGGCGCTCTTCGTGGGCAACGACGTCGCCGTTCTCGGCAGTTGCGGTGGCCTGAGCTGCGTGGGCGTCGGCGGCAGGACGCTCGGTGTTAGCTACACCGGCAGTTGCGGTACCTGCGGTGAGTGAGTAGTACTCGTAGAGGCGCTGCTCTTCAGCGGGTGAGAGTTCGCCGTCTTCTGCGATGCTGGGGGCGTCCTTGACAAATTCCTTGGTATAGGGAACGTGGATTTCTTCGCCTGCATAGCGGGCCTTGTCCACGGGGATGAAGGATTCGTTAGTGCCGAAGAAACCGGTGTTGACGGTGACGAAGGTGGGTTCGCCGGTCTGGGCGTCGAGGTAGAGCTCGCCTACCTTGCCAATCTTTTCGCCGTCGGTGCCGAACACGGTGCTGTTGCGCAGGGTTTCGATGGTTTCGTTGGTAGCCATGAGCTATTGCCTTTCTTTGCGACTCTCAGTACGAGGTGTTGCGCCTGCCAAGCTCTCCCGATGAGTGCTATCAGCAGGCTGAGCAACTGGTAATAACCTTACACACTTTCAGTAGGCTGAGCAACTACTAAGCGAACTTTTTAAGAAAAAAAGACAATATTTCACTCTGAGATGAACAATAAAGCATGATTATGTCAATCGACAACATGCCTAGTCATGTCATTTTTGACAGATGCAGCAAAAGAAGTAACAGGGGTTAGTTTTAAAGTAAACATTTTCCACATGCACGCCCTCAGTATAGGCAGCACCTCAGACCCAATCGGTGAATCGTCAAATTCTCTTGACAGGCACCCAAGAATAATCACATACTTGTGATACGTCAAGATTGATTGACGCGCCTAAGAAAGCGCCTAAGAAAGGAGGCCCCGTGCAGTCCAACGACCCGCGCATTACCGCCGTCCGCACCGCTAATGAGCAGGTTAGCCAGGCAACCCGTGCGCTTGAGGACGCCGTGCAGGCAGCTCGCGCAGGCGGTGCCACCTGGCAGCTCATCGGCTCGGCTATCGGAGTGACCAAGCAGGCTGCTGCCCAGCGCTTTTCAGAGACTGTCTACAACGCCCGGTCTCTCTCGCAGATTCAGGCGGAACTGGAACAAGTCACCGAGACCCTCTTCGCCGCACTTGCCCACGAAGACATTGAGCATATACACAGCCACATGACCTATACCACAACCCGGTTACTGTCTAAACGCAAGATTCTGAAAACCTGGCAGCAGGTGCTTGAGGCAAATGGCCCCTTTGTCGAAGTCAAGAAAACGGTAGTGGAGCAGGCAGGCTCCGGCTTTACTCTCACCTACCGGCTGCGCCACGAACGTGGAGAGCCGGTCGGCCAACTCTCTTTCAACTCAGCCCGCAAAGTCACAGGATTGGTGATCTTCAATGACGACTCGACGCCCCTCCCCTGGTAACAGCATCTACGCCCCCCTCATCATGGTGGGACTGTGGGGTCTCCACGGTTGTATCACCTGGTACCTCAGCCGAGAACTAGCTATCACCTTGTGGGCGATTGGCCTCGTGGCTGTTAGTACGGTACTCACTCAGTGGTTCCTGCGCCCCAGGGGAAGCCGCACGATGGTATGGCGACCGGGACTCTTTGCCTGGGCGCTTACTATTACCTGGGTTCTCTGGGCAATTCTCAATATCTTTTGGGATATGCAAGCTCAGAACGCTGCAATCTGGCCGTTGATCGGGTACATCGGTTCAAGCAGTAGCGCCCGGGAGGCTTCAGCTCAGAGGCGCAAAGCCCGCGACATCGGCGTCTAGCTCCTGCCTAGCCCTCCCCCAGCTCAGCTAACCGCTGGGCAGAGAGACGAGCCAGGGCGTCCGCATCCATACGGGCAGCGCCCAGAGCGACCTGGCCGTCCACTCGTAGCGGGGTGCCCTCGTCCTGCCAATGGGAGTACGCCTGCTCTAGGTGCCCCGGTATCTCACCGCGGGCGTTACAGACCTGCCACCAGGGAACATTCGATCCCCAGGTCGCCAACACGCGCCCCACCAGCCGGGGAGACTCACCGACGACCGCACCGACGTCCCCGTAGGTAGCAACCTGCCCGGCAGGCACGCACTCAACCACGCGCAAGATTCTCTCTACACGTGTATCGTCCATGGTTGCTTAGCCGTCAACCAGCACCAGGGACTCGCTGGTCACGGTGGCAGCCCCCATCTTCAGCAACTGGTCAATCAGCACGGCTAGATCCTCCATAAAGTCATCGACCTCGATCTGCACAGCGTAGGAGCCGGTCAGTACCGAGAGCAGCTGCATGATAGCCTCTCGGGCGCCGGGGTGGCCCACCCGGTAGCCGATGGTAATTTCGGTGGCATCATCTTCAGAGACGGGCATCTGGCCAGCATCTACCTCGATGGGGCGGTAGCTCACAGCAAAGGCGATAATGTCCCCCTTCTTCCCGTTGGCCTGGGCACGCAGCACATCGTCGCGCAGCACGACGGCGCCCAGGGCTTCAGCTTCGTCGGAGAGGAAGAGACGGTTAATGCGGCCTATGGGGAGGTCGGCGGGTTCATCCCAGGTGTGCACGGCCCGGTAGAAGTCCCAGAAGCGCTGGGTAAGTTCCACTGACCCGGTGGCTAGGTCTTCGATGGCCTGGGTGATGCGTTCGGAGTCGTCCTGGCGCAGGGGTACGGACGGCACTGCCCCGGCCTCAATACGCACCATGCGTGAGCGCTGGGCAGCCTTGAAACCACGGGCTAAGGCGAAGTTAAGGCCAGTGGATTCTGGCTCCACGGTGGCGCGGAAAGCCGAAACGCCGCGAGAAGATGAGGCGGCGGCGTCCTTCAGGGTCTCTAGGAGCAGGCTGCCCAGGCCTGCCCGGCGGTGCTCGGGGGCTACTTCGATGTAGGACCAGAGGCGGTTGGGGTGCAGGTCGGTCTCGTACACGGTACCTGCGGCTACAGGAACGCCCTGGTGCTCGGCAATGAGGGTGCGGGAGAAACGGGTGTCGGAATCGGGACCGAAGGACGAGCGGAAGGCGGCTACCTGCCGGTTTTCGGCATCGTGCCAGTATTCGAGCAGGGCTAGGGTGTCGCCCTCGCGCCAGGGACGCAGGGTATAGGTGTTCTCGGCGGTGCTCATGGTGGTGCCTTTCGGGTAGCCGGCCGGGGTGTACCCATCTACTTTAGCGCCCCCTACCCTACCTGCGGGCGTCCGTGCGGCAGAAAGCCTGCACGCTGAGCGTGAACCGGGCAGGCGGCACCTTGATTTCACCGGCCCGTTACCGGCTAGACTTTAAGGGCTTAAAGTTTGTTTGACTCTATTATTTAGCGTGGTGTTATGACTTCTCCCCTTGCCCACAAGCCCACTCTAACCGGTTCCCGCATTGAGCTACGCCCCTTTGATGCTGAAGCCATCGACGCCATGATTGAGATTTTGCAGGAGCCGGACGTGCTGATTAAGACCGGCACCGTGCACTCCCACTCAACGGAAACCCACCCCTTCAATGAGGCCAAGACCCGCGAGTGGTACTCCCGCCGTAACGAGAAGAAGAACCGCCTTGACCTGGCTATTTTTGCGCTCGACCAGCAGAAGTATGTGGGCGAGGTAGCCTTCAACGAGTACGACCCCGACAACGGGTCGGTCAACTACCGTATCGCCATTGGTCAGGCAGGCCAGAACAAGGGCTACGGAACCGAGGCGACCAAGCTCATGGTGGATTACGGCTTTGAGAAGCTGGATCTGCACCGCATTGAACTGGAGGTGCTGGACTTCAACGAACGAGCCAAGCACGTCTATACCTCCTGCGGCTTTGTGCCCGAAGGACGCCGCCGCGAGGCCTTCCTGATCGACGGCGAGTACCACGACGCGGTACTGAAAGCTGTGTTGCGCAGCGACTGGGAGGCCGCCCGTTCAGTGGCAGGCCACCTGACCCTCGACTTGAAGCGGGTAGAAATCTAAGACAACACCAAAAGGACGGACGTGCGTTCGCCTGCTGACCCTCTTGGGGCTCGCGCTGGGGCGCTCACCCCAATTCACGCCAGCCCCGAGCCAGCAGGCTCTCCGCACGTCCGTCCTTTTACATCCTTAGACTAGGTGCACCCTACTTGGTCAGCTTGGCTGCCAGGTAGGCGGTGACCTGGTCCAGGGAGACGCGCTCCTGGGTCATGGTGTCGCGTTCGCGGATGGTGACTGCCTGGTCTTCGAGAGTGTCGAAGTCGACGGTGATGCAGAAGGGGGTGCCGATTTCGTCCTGGCGGCGGTAGCGGCGGCCGATGGCGCCGGCGTCGTCGTAGTCGATGTTCCAGTTGCGGCGGAGTTCGTCGGCCAGGTTCTTGGCGGTGGGGACGAGGTCTTCCTTCTTAGAGAGGGGCAGGACGGCTGCCTTGACGGGGGCCAGGCGCGGGTCGAGCTTGAGCACGGTGCGCTTGTCGACGCCGCCCTTGGTGTTGGGGGCTTCGTCTTCGACGTAGGAGTCGACGAGGAAGGCCATCATGGAGCGGGTCAGGCCGAAGGAGGGTTCGATGACGTAGGGGACGTAGCGTTCGCCGGTGCCCTGGTCGAAGTATTCGAGCTTGGCGTTGGAGTGTTCGTTGTGCACGCCGAGGTCGTAGTTGGTGCGGTTGGCGACGCCCATGAGTTCGCCCCATTCGGAGCCCTGGAAGCCGAAGCGGTATTCGAGGTCCATGGTGCCTGCGGAGTAGTGGGCGCGGTCGTCTTCGGGTACGTCGAATTTGCGCATGTTGTCGGGGTTGATGCCGAGGTCGACGAACCAGTTCCAGCAGTCTTCGATCCACTGGTCGTAGTAGAGGGATGCGTCGTCGGGGTGCACGAAGTATTCGATTTCCATCTGTTCGAATTCGCGGGTTCGGAAGATGAAGTTGCCGGGGGTGATTTCGTTGCGGAAGGCCTTGCCGATTTGGCCGATGCCGAAGGGCGGACGCTTGCGGGCGGCGGTGACGACGTTGTTGAAGTTGACGAAGATACCCTGGGCGGTTTCGGGGCGCAGGTAGTGCAGGCCCTCTTCGTTGTCGACGGGGCCGAGGTAGGTTTTCATGAGGCCGGAGAAGTTTTGGGGTTCGGTCCACTGGCCCTTGGTGCCGCACTTGGGGCAGACGATGTCGTCCATGCCGTTTTCGGGGGCGCGGCCCTTCTTGGCTTCGAAGGCTTCGATGAGGTGGTCCTGGCGGTGGCGGGAGTGGCAGGAGAGACATTCGACGAGGGGGTCGGTGAAGGTGGCGACGTGGCCTGATGCTTCCCAGACTGCCTTGGGCAGGATGATGGAGGAGTCGAGGCCGACCATGTCTTCGCGGCCGCGCACGAAGGTCTGCCACCACTGCTGGCGGATGTTTTCTTTGAGTTCGGCACCGAGCGGGCCGTAGTCCCATGCTGAGCGGGATCCTCCGTAGATTTCACCTGCCTGGAAGACGAATCCGCGGCGCTTGGCCAGTGAAATAACGTTGTCGAGTTTGGACTTCGGTGCCATGTGTTGGTGTCTCCTATGAGCCTGCGCCACCGGTTGTGGCGTGCTTGGATGTAAAAAGAAAGTGGGCTGGGTGGCGCACTCGTCTTTAAGCCTACCGTACGTAGGGGTGCGAGTGTTGGCGCGGGTAGAGTGGTGGGTATGAGTATTATGAGTATTGAGTCTGTTTTTATTCGTGATGAGATGATTCGCCTGGGTCAGTTTTTGAAGTTGGCGAATCTGGTGGAGAACGGGGTGCATGCCCGTGAGGTGATTCAGGACGGTCTGGTGAAGGTGAACGGTGATATTTGTGAGCAGCGCGGGCGTCAGCTGCATGCTGGCGATACCGTTGAGCTGAACGGCGTGACCGTACAGGTGGAGGTTGAATAACCTCTGGCCAAGTGAATCCCATATTGGTATTCTCGGGTTATGACAGTTCAGATTGCAGTCCGTTTACCCGATGATTTGGTGGCCTTTCTTGATCATGAGGTTGAGGAAGGCCAGGCTAGAAGCCGCGCTGAGATTGTTGCTGAGGCTCTTGAGCATGAGAGGCGACGCCGGGCGGCTTTAGTTGATGCAGCTATTCTGGCTTCTCTGGGCCCAGAGGATGACCTGGATGAGTTAGTGGACTGGGCCAGCGGCACGCCTTCGTCTCAGCAGTAGGTGTTGAACCGTGCGCAAAATTTGTTTAGTCCATCTCGATAAGACAAGGCCAGCGGTCATTTTGACGCGCGAGCCTACGCGGTTGGCGATGACTAAGGTGACCATCGCCCCTATCACCTCAACGATCAAGGGACTATCGAACGAGGTCTTACTAGGGCCTGCTAACGGTCTTGACCGTGAGTGCGCTATTTCTGTGGATAACATCCTGACGGTCCGTCAGGACACCCTAGGGCGGACGATTGGTTACCTCACGGAGCCTCAGGAAAAACAGCTAGCCCAGGCAATTATTTTCGCGTTTGATCTGCGGGCTCCCCTAGCCCGTTAAAGGCGAGCCCGCAGTCCTTACACATCATTATTCAGCAAGCACTTTCTCATTGAGGAATGCTGAGATATGGGTGAGTTCTGCTGCAGCGACCCCGTGCCCTATGTTGGGGTAGGTCTGGGCGGTGAGAGCGGTGTGGCCGGCTACCCACTCCTGGGTGTAGGCAATTTTATCGGGGGTGATGATGGGGTCAGCTTCGTCGCGGCCCCAGAAGAGGGGTAGGGGCTCGCCCGCTAGCTGGGCGTCCTTGAAGTAATGCTCTCCCCCGGCCACGGCGTAGCCGGAGAGCCCCACCACGGCCTTAATGAGATCGGGGCGGGCACGGGCTACCGAGGTGGCAAGAGCCATGCCCTGGGAGAAGCCCAGCAGGGTCACGCTGCTGTAGTCGGCGGCGATGGGTTCGAGCCAGCCCAGCAGATAGTCGACAGCCAGTTCGATAGCGGTAAAACCGACGGTTTCTAGTTGCTGGTTGAGGGGCCACCACTGGTAGCCCATGGCGGGTCCCTCGACGTAGGCGGAGTCGGCGTCGGCCGGCAGCGGGTAGCCGACGGGCTGGGGCGCGCGGACGGACGCGTAGGTCACCTTTTCGCTGGGTAGGTAGGGGGTGAGCCCCAGCAGGTCGCGTTCATGGGAGCCGTAGCCGTGCAGAAGGACAACCAGGTGGGTACCCCGGCGAAAGGGTTCTGCCTTTGAATATTCAACAGTGTACTGGTTCATAACCCCCAACTTACCACCGGCAGAGCCAGCCTAGGCCACTGCCCACAGGTGCTTGCGCCCCTGCGGTTTTGCTTCGTCGGCGGCGTCCTGGGTTTCGATGCTGGTAGCGAGAATTCTTTCGAGCTGTTCGTGCTCGATGAGGAAGCCGTCGTGGCCGCAGGGTGAGTGGATAACGGCTGGCTCTACGGGGTTGGGCAGGGAGGCTGCCAGGATGTGGGAGTCGGAGGGGAAGAAGAGGCGGTCGGAGTCGACGTAGGCGATGGTCCAGTTACAGGTGGTGCGGGCAAGGGCTTTTTCGAGGCCGCCGCGGTCGCGGCCGAGGTCGTGGGAGAGTAGGGCTTCGTTGATGGCCAGGTAGGAGCCTGCGTCGAAGCGGTTGGTGAGTTTGGTGCCGTGGTGGTCGAGGTAGTTTTCGACCTGGTAGCGGCCGCGTTCTGCGGTGAGGGGGTGCAGGACGTTGTGGCCGTCTTGGGCGTCGCGGCCGAAGCGGAAGTGGAGTTCGGCGGCGGAGCGGTAGGTAGTGTGGGCGATGCGGCGGGCGAGAGCGAGTCCGGTGACGGGGCCGCGGCCGGGGTAGTAGTCGCCGCCTGCGAAGGCTGGGTCCTGCCGGATGGCCAGGTTCTGCATGTGGCCCCAGGCGATCTGTTCGGCGGTGGCGGCGGGGCCGGAGGCGATGACCGCGCAGGAGCGGACGAGGTCGGGGTAGGTGACGGCCCATTCTGCGGCGCGGGCGCCTCCCAGAGAGCCACCGATGACGTGGTGCAGAGAGGTGACGCCCAGCTGGTCGAGTAGACGCTTTTCGGCGTGGACGCCGTCGCGGATGGTGACCAGGGGGAAGCGGGACCCCCAGGGCTTGCGGTCGGGGTCGATGCTGGCGGGGGCTGGTGAGGCGGGGCCGGTGGAGCCGTAGCAGCCGCCGAGCATGTTGGGTGAGATGACGAAGTATTTGTCGGTGTCGATGACACGACCGGGGCCAACTGCGGTGGGCCACCAGCCGGCAGCCTCGGCTGCCTCGCGGTCCTGCTCGCTGGCGTCCGCCCCTACTCGCCCTACCGAGACGTGGGTGTCGCCGGTCAGGGCGTGCAGAATCAGGATGGCGTTGTCGCCCGCCTCGTTGAGGGTGCCCCAGGTTTCGTACCCGATGGCGATGTCGGGTAGTACTACCCCTGATTCGAGGGTCAGGTCACCGATGAAGGCGTAGGTGAGTACGCCGTCGGTGCGGTGGGGGGCGCTGTCAGCGGGGCGGGCGGTCGTCATTGAGCTACCTTTCCTTAGCGAATAGCGGCAAAGCCGAGGTCGAGGTCGGCGAGGATGTCGTCGATGTGCTCGATACCTACCGAGAGGCGGATGAAGGCCGGGTTGATACCGATGGCTTCGAGTTCTTCGGTGGTGGACTGGCTGTGGGTGGTGGAGGCCGGGTGGACAGCAAGTGAGCGCACGTCACCGATGTTGACCAGCAGGGAGTGGAGGGAGAGGGAGTCCACGAACTTCTGGGCGGTTGCGGCGTCGGCGTCCTTGAGGGTGAAGCCGAGGACGGCGCCAGCCCCCTTGGGCAGGTACTTTTGGGCCAGGTCATAGTAGGGGGAATCAGGTAGACCGGAGTAGGTGACCGATTCGACCTGGGGGCGATCCTTAAGGAACTGGGCAACCTTGAGGGCATTCTCTACGTGGCGCTCGACGCGCAGGGAGAGGGTCTCAAGACCGATGGCAATATTGAAGGCGTTGGTCGGTGAGATGGATGAGCCGAGGTCGCGTAGCAGAGAGACGCGGGCTTTGAGGATGTAGGAGAGGTTGACCCCAAAAGCCCCATCTGCACCGAGATCACGGGCATAGACCAGGCCGTGGTAGCTTTCGTCGGGCTGGTTGAAGAGGGGGTACTTGTCGGGGTAAGCACCGTAGTCGAAGTTGCCGGAGTCGACGATGACGCCGCCGACCGAGGTGCCGTGACCACCGAGGTACTTGGTGGCTGAGTGGATGACCACGTCAGCTCCGTGCTTGATGGGGTTGAGCAGGTAGGGGGTGGCAATGGTGTTATCGACGATGAGCGGTACCCCAGCCTCGTGGGCCACGGTCGAAACAGCCTCAATATCAAGCACATCGCCGCGGGGGTTAGGCAGGGTTTCTGCGTAGAAGGCCTTGGTGTTCTCGCGGGCGGCAGCTCTCCAGGATTCAGGGTCGGCGGGATCATCGACGAAGGTGGTTTCAATACCCAGGTTCTTGAGGGTGTACTTGAGCAGGTTGAAGCTACCGCCGTAGAGGGAGGGGGAAGCAACAACGTGGTCACCGGCTCCTGCGATATTCAGAATCGCGAAGGTGGAGGCTGCCTGGCCACTAGCTAGAAGCAGGGCGCCGACGCCGCCTTCCAGGGCCGCGATGCGGTTTTCGACCGCTTCCTGGGTGGGGTTGTTGATGCGGGAGTAGATGGGTCCCAGCTCGGAGAGGGCGAAGCGGCCTGCTGCCTGGGCGGAGTCCTTGAAGACAAAGGACGTGGTCTGGTAGATGGGCAGGGCGCGAGCGCCGGTTGCCGCGTCGGGTTCCTGGCCCGCGTGAATCTGCTGGGTTTCGAACTTCCAGCCGGTGGGGTTTGAGGGGGTGGGAACGGTGTTCTCGGTGGTCATGCGGTTTCTCCTAGTGAAGGATTCTTTCAGTGTTCTCTTGGAACGGGCCGCATGCCGTATCTTCCGCCCGGGTAAGGAGGAAAAGAATCTGATGCCCTCGCAGAAGATAGAGGCACATCGGTCCCGCGCTTGCGTACCTGGTTCTCGGTGGGTACGCCAGGTCTTCACCCAGGGCACCCCACCGCGAGTGGAGGGTTGCCGACCAGCTAGCTGGGGCTTAGCGCTGGTTCTCTTGACCTGCCTCTAGTTTGGCTTGAGTGCCCGGGGAGCGTCAAGATGAGGCTCTAAAGTTTCAGCATGTGTCCTTGTATTGCATACGTTACGTTCTATGGCCGTCATTTAGAATGGTGGGAAGCGAGTTATTACGAAAGGGCTGACGATGTCTCTGACTCCTCCTCTTGCCAAGCGTGTCCCGGTTGAGCGTACCCATCACGGCGATATTTTTATTGATCACTATGAGTGGTTGCGTGATAAGGAGAGCGAAGAGGTTCTAGAGCACCTGCGCGCTGAGAATGCCTACACCGAGGCGGTCACTGAAGATCAGCAGCCCCTTCGCGATGCTATTTTTGAAGAGATTAAGGGGCGCACCCAGTTGACCGACATGTCGGTGCCTTCCCGCCGCGGGGCCTGGTGGTACTTTAACCGCACGGTTGCCGGCGAGCAGTACCCGGTCATGTGCCGCGTCCCCGCTCTGACCGAGGGCAGCGTTGAAGAGCGCTACCAGCCGCCGGTCGTCCGCCCCGGTGAACCGCTCGACGGTGAGCAGGTAGTGCTGGACTGTAACGAGTTCGCCCGCGATATGGCCTTTTTCTCGCTGGGTTCCTTTCAGGTAACCCGCGACGGTTCCCTGCTGACCTTCGGTGTGGACGATTCAGGCGATGAGCGCTACACCCAGTACTTCAAGAACCTCGATACCGGTGAGATTCTTGAAGAGAAAATTGAGGACGTCTTTGCAGGGGCCTTCTTTGCCTCTGGAGCCAAGCACCTGATTTATTCGGTAGCCGATGAGTCCTGGCGCCCCTACGAAGTGCGCGCTCACGCCATTGGCACCAGCGCATCTGAAGATTTTGCCCTCTACCGCGAAGACGATAACGGCCTCTGGTTGGGTGCAGGTATGTCATCCTCCCGTACCCACGTAGTCATTACTTCATCCAACTCTGAGTACTCAGAGACCCGCATTATCAACATTCATGAGCTTGGTCAGCTAGAGCCCACCCTCATTATGAAGCGGGACGCCGGTATCGAGTACTCCACCGATATCATCGACGTGGAGGGCACCGGCTATCTGGTCATCGGCCATAACCACGAGGCCCCCAACGGTGAAATTGTACTGGCGCCCCTGCGGGAAGAGCACGTGCCCTTTGCCGATTTCAAGGCTAGCTGGATTCCCCTGGTGCCCCACCGCGAGGACGTCCGCCTAGAGGGTTTCAAGTTCTCCCGCAACCATCTGGTGCTCATGGCCCGCGAGAACACCACCGTTAAAGTATTCGTTGCCCCGCGTACCGCTCTCGCTGAGCAGGCAGCTTCTGCCCACCCCCAGGGTATTGACCTCTACGAGCCCGGCGGATTCACCGAAGAGCTCTACACGTCAGCCTTCTCCGGTGTGAACATCATGTCCCCGGTCATCCGCCTGAACTACACCTCCTACCTCACCCCCAGCAGCGTCTACGACTACTTCCCCGATACCGACGACCTCGTACTGCGCCGCCGCACCCCCGTCATCGGCTACGAGCCCGAGAACTACACCGCCTACCGCATGTGGGCACCGGCAGCGGACGGAGCCATGATTCCGCTCTCCGTCATGCACCGCGCCGACCTCGATAAGGCCCAGGAAAACCCCGTGATTCAGTACGGCTACGGGTCCTATGAGTCCTCCATGGACCCCTATTTCTCCACCGCCCGCCTCAGCGTGCTGGACCGCGGCGTCATCTTCGTCGTTGCCCACATCCGCGGTGGCGGCGAAATGGGCCGCGCCTGGTACACCGAGGGCAAGAAGCTGGCCAAGAAAAACACCTTCACCGACTTCATCGACGCCACCGACTTCCTAGCCTCCCAGGCCTGGGTGGACGCTGCCCGTATCGGCATCATGGGTGGATCAGCCGGCGGCCTGCTCATGGGCGCCGTCGTCAACATGGCCCCCGAAAAATACGCGGCCTGCCTGGCCCAGGTCCCCTTCGTGGACGCCCTCACCACCATTCTCGACCCCAACCTGCCGCTCTCGGCCCTGGAATGGGAAGAATGGGGCAACCCCATCACCGACAAGGAGGTCTACGACTACATGAAGTCCTACACCCCCTACGAAAACATCCGCCCCGTCAAGTACCCGGCCATCGCAGCTGTTACCTCCCTCAACGACACCCGCGTCTTCTACGTCGAACCGGCTAAGTGGGTAGCAGCCCTGCGCGAAACCATCGACCCGACCTCCCCCACTCCCCTGCTCAAAATTGAGATGGACGGCGGCCACGGTGGCGGCTCAGGCCGCTACACCGCCTGGCGCGAAATCGCCTGGGACTACTCCTTCCTGCTCACCCACCTGGGTGCCACTAGCGTCACGGAGTAAACCCGCTCATGCCCCCGTCCGCTGATCTAGTAGATCTCACCCCACGCGTCCCCCACGAAATCTTGCTCTCCCTGCTGAATAAGCCGCCCTACCGGGAAAAGTGGATGCGGCACGTGCAAAGACGCCGGGGTAACTCCATCAACCAACGAGCCGTAGCCACCTTCATCGCCTACGAGCTTTCTGACTACCTCGACCAGGACATCGACCCGGCCACCATCAAAGACCGGGTCTCGCGCGCCCTCAACGGCGAAGCGATTTCGGATGCCACCGCCCACATGTTCATCACGGCCTTCGAGTTCACCTCAGCCGAAGCCAGAGAACTGCAGCGGGCCCTCTCAGCCCACAGCCTCAGCCGCAAGCTCGCCCAGCGGGCAGAGACCCTCACCAGCGCCGAACGCACCATCGACACCCGCAACTACACCTCCCTCTCCACCCTGATGGACGGCCACGTCGACCGTTTCGGGTTCATGCGCCACTTCGTCGTCACCGAGATTATCCGCTCTGAGGTTGATGAGCTCACCCTCATCTCTCCGCGCTTCGAGTCCACGGATTCTACCGCCACCCTTGTTGAAGGTGGCGAACTCATCTCTATGAACGAGCATGAACGCGCCCATATCCATCACGAGGAAAACACCATGTGGCAGCTAGCTATTAGGACGCCCTACCCTATTCGCTACGGACAGGTGCACCAGATCCGCTACCGGATCGACCTCAATATCGAACCCATGCTCCGTAAACGAGAGAAGTTCAACTACGCTTCTCTAGGGCCTTTTACGCCGGCCCGCTTCAACACCAGCTTGGCCCTTACCTTCGATGCCCCACCCACCAATATGCACCAGAAAATCTGGTCCCAAGCCATGCGCGATGAAAACCTGCTCGAAGTGGTAGAGCTTCCCGCTCAGCTGCGCTACTCTATGAGCTTCCCCATCGCCGAAGACACTGTCTTCGCCTACTTTTGGGAATCAGACCATGATGGAGCTGTCCGCCACTACCACGGGGGCACCTCCGTGCATCCTTCCCCTCTCGACTCCTCGAACTCCCACTAAAACCATGTCTTCTCCTTCCGGCACAGATTCCACGACCCACCTGGTGAGCTCCCTGCTTCGTTCAGAGCTCCTTGAACCCTACGTCCGCGATGTTTGGGAACGCTACGTCCACCACGAAAAACTGGGCGAGGCCAACCCGTTCTCTATCAGGGCTATCGCCCGCGCTATGAGTGCCCACCAACATACGGTTTACGGCTTAGAAATCCCGCCCCACAAGTACAAAGACCGGGTGCGCCGGGCCATTACCGGCGAACACATCAGTAGCGAAACCATTGACCTCTTGAGCGAGACCTTCGGCTTCGATGAGCGAACCCGCAAGACCCTGCACAAGGCAGCCACCCAGGGGTTCGATGACTCAGAAACCGTACAGTTCCTCCGCACTAACCCCCAGGTACTGACCTCTAGCTGCTACCTGGATATTCAGCTTGACCCGGCTGACCCCGGTGTCTTTACTCTCAACGCCACCTACACCCTTCTCAGTCTCGAGTCAGGCTGCTCGGCCTTCGTCTTCTCCCTGCCCCAGGGGCAAGAGCTCATCTGCGACAACCGGCACTTTTCCGTATCGCGTGTGAGCGAAGACCAGGAATGGGTCTTTACTCCCACCAGCTTCATCCAGCCCCTACAAACCTTTATGCTGCGGTTCAATGTCCGCGGTACAGTCCAACCACAGGCAGACGGCAGCTACCAGCTCCTTTTGCCCTTCACCCACCGCAGCTATTCCGCCGCTATCAAACTGACTACTGCAGGAAAACCCTTAGCCGTCCGCTTCACCGAGCAAACCGATGCCAACGCTTCAAATGCCACTATTACCTGTGTCGGAGAAGTAACCGATTATCTCTCCCATTTCTACCCCAGTATTAAAGACACCCGCCTTACCCTGAGCTGGTCGGCTGCTACCTAGATTCCTACCACGCCCAATATCTAGGTCCCCTGATCGCTCTGCGATATAAGTGAGACGTGGGAGAACATAACCTAAACATGTAAGGTTTGGTGGATGTGGTAACCACCTTCCCTTACACTCGATAACCCTAACCGGTGCTAGAGGTTCAGAGCTTCTGACAAAAGGACATCCCGCCCCTGGTGCATGTTTTCGCTCCTAGTTTCCCCCCTCTGTACTAGTGCACAACCTCCCACCGTGTTATATCGAGAAAAGCTAGATAGCCTCAGTGCGATTTTTGCTATCTAGCCCGGCGGCCGATTTGTTTCCCTAGTGCATCGGCCGCTCACCGGGTAGAGCTCTTATCCCCAGAGCCCTACCCGCGGTGCAAAGTAATAAGGCGCCCCTCTTTCCCAGAGCGGGCGCCTTCTTTGTACCCTTTCCCCTCCAGGGCAAGAAAAACCGGGCGCCCTCCCCACAGGGGAGAACGCCCGGCACATAGCTCAGTAGGTCAGGGAACCTTAGCCCTCAACACCCAGCTTTTCGAGAATCAGCTCGCGCACACGTCCGGCATCTGCCTGACCGCGGGTAGCCTTCATAACCTGGCCAACCACGGCGCCAGCGGCCTGCACCTTACCAGCGCGGATCTTGTCGGCAACATCGGGCATAGCGGCCAGAGCCTCGTCAACAGCGGCGGTCAGAGCCGAGTCATCAGAGACAACGGCCAGGCCGCGCTTCTCAACGATCTCAGCAGGGGTACCCTCGCCCTCAATGACGAAGCCGAGTACCTGGCGGGCAATCTTATCGTTGATCTTTTTACCCTCAATCAGCTGGTTGAGCTCAACGATGGTAGCGGCGGTTGCACCGGTTTCGGTCAGCTCAACCTCGCGCTCCTTGGCGATACGGGCAATTTCACCCATCCACCACTTACGGGCAACTGAGGAGGGAGCACCGGCGGCGACGGTCTCTTCGATGGCGTCCATAGCACCGGCGTTGACCACGTCGCGGAACTCTTCGTCCGAGAAGCCCCAGTCGGCCTTCAGACGGCGGCGGCGCTCGGCGGGAGGCTCAGGCAGCTCGGCGCGCAGACGCTCAATCCACTCTTCGTCGGTGACGACCGGAACCAGGTCGGGCTCGGGGAAGTAGCGGTAGTCGTCGGCGTCAGACTTGGGGCGACCACTGGTGGTCTCGCGGGTGTCTTCGTGCCAGTGGCGGGTTTCCTGAACGACCTTCTCGCCTGCTTCGAGGACGGCCGCGTGACGCTGAATCTCGTAGCGCACCGCACGCTCAACCGAACGCAGGGAGTTGACGTTCTTGGTTTCTGAGCGGGTACCGAACTCGGTGGAACCCTTGGGCATGAGCGAGACGTTGGCGTCGCAGCGGACGTTACCGCGCTCCATACGGGCGTCGGAGATACCCAGGTTCTTGACAATTTCGCGAATGGCAGCCACGTAGGCGCGGGCCAGTTCAGGAGCCTTGTCGCCCGCGCCCACGATGGGGCGGGTAACAATTTCAATCAGCGGAACACCGGCGCGGTTGTAGTCGACCAGGGAGAAGTCTGCGCCCTGAATACGGCCAGCGGTGCCACCCTTATGGGTCAGCTTGCCAGCGTCTTCTTCCATGTGGGCACGCTCGATGTCGATGGTGAAGACGGTGCCGTCCTCCAGCTCAACATCCAGGGACCCGTTAGCGGCGATAGGCTCGTCGTACTGGGAGGTCTGGAAGTTCTTAGGGGTATCGGGGTAGAAGTAGTTCTTGCGGGCAAAATGGCTAACGGGCGCAATCTCGCAGCCCAGAGCCAGACCCAGCTTGATAGCGGATTCAACAGCCTTACCGTTGACCACCGGCAGCACGCCGGGCAGGCCCAGGGAGACGGGGGTGACATTGGTGTTCGGGGTATCGCCAAACTCGTTAGGAGCGGCGTCGAACATCTTGGTCTTGGTGTTGAGTTCTACGTGAACCTCGAAGCCGAGTACGGGGTCGTACTTCTCCATGGCTTCTTCAAACGACAGGATTTCGTCAGACATTTACTTAGCTCCCTCGAAGTCAAAGTCACGGATCAGGGCGGCGGTATCGGGCAGCTGCTCGTGCAGGTAGCCGCCCCACTTAGCGGTCAGCAGGGCTTCCAGACCAGCACCGGCGCGGTAGAGGCGGGCATCCTCGTGGGCGGGGGCGGTGAACTGGATGCCGACGGGCAGGCCGTCCTCATCTGCCAGGCCACCGGGCAAGGACAGGGAGGGTACACCGGCCAGGTTGGTGGGTACGGTGGCGATATCGCCCTTGTACATGGCCATGGGGTCGCCCTTGGTCTTCTCCCCCAGCTTGTAGGCGGTGGTGGGCGCGGTGGGGCTAATCAGCACGTCTGCGACCTCAAATGCCTTGGCGTAGTCGCGCTGAATCAGGGTGCGTACCTTCTGGGCTGAGCCGTAGTAGGCGTCGTAGTAACCGGCGGACAGGGCGTAGGTACCCAGGATGATGCGGCGCTTGGCTTCTGAGCCGAAGCCTGCGGCACGGGAGGCTGCCATGACGCGCTCGATGGTGACGTGGCCTTCTTCGGGCAGCTTACGCAGACCGAAGCGGACGCCGTCGTACTTGGCCAGGTTGGATGAGACCTCGGAGGACATAATCAGGTAGTAAGCCCCAATTGCTTCCTTGACGGAGGGCAGGGAGACCTCAACGATTTCTGCGCCGGCTTCCTTGAGCAGCTCCAGGGACTCGTTGAAGCGGGCCATGACGCCGGGCTGGAAGCCCTCGCCGGTCAGTTCCTTGATGACGCCGACGCGCAGGCCCTTGAGGCCACCTTCAGCGGCACCGGCGCGGGCGGCGTCCGCGTAGGCGGGCACGGGCTCGTTCAGGGAGGTGGAGTCCTTGGGGTCGTGACCGCCGATAACCTCGTGCAGCAGGGCGGTGTCGAGGACGGTGCGGGCACAGGGGCCGACCTGGTCCAGGGATGAGGCCATGGCAATGACGCCGTAGCGGGAGACCGAGCCGTAGGTGGGCTTAACGCCAACCGAGCCGGTGACGGCTGCGGGCTGACGGATGGAGCCACCGGTATCGGTACCCAGGGCCAGGGGGGCCTGGAAGGCAGCTACTGCTACAGCGGAACCACCGCCGGAGCCACCGGGAATACGGTCTAGAGCCCAGGGGTTGCGGGTAACACCGAAAGCTGAGTGCTCGGTGGTGGAGCCCATGGCGAACTCGTCGAGGTTGGTCTTACCCAGGATGGGCATACGAGCCTCGCGGATCTTCTGGGTGACGGTGCCGTCGTAAGGGCTCATCCAGCCCTCGAGCATACGGGAAGCTGCGGTGGTGGGCTGGCCCTTGGTGACAATGAGGTCTTTAACGGCGATGGGGACGCCTGCCAGGGCAGGTAGTTCTTTGCCGGCGGCACGGTCTGCGTCCACGGCGGCAGCAACTTCCAGGGCCTCTTCAGCGTTGAGGTGCAGGAAGGCATTGAGGCCGCTCTTACCGGCTGCGCGGTTTTCTGCGTCCAGAGGTTCGCCATCGGTGGCGATGATGTGGTCGATGTAGGCCTGGGTTGCTTCAACAGAAGTCAGTTCCCCTGCGGCCAGCTTGTCAGCAAGTTCTGCTGCGGAAAGTTTGATGATGTCGTTCATGCCCGCTCCTTAGTCTTCGTCCAAAATTGCCGGAACCTTGAACTTGCCGTCTTCGGCGTCAGGAGCACCCGAAAGAGCTTCTTCAGCCGTCAGGGTTTCACCCACCACGTCTTCGCGGAAGACGTTCTTGAGCGGGATGGGGTGGCTGGTTGCCGGAATATCGTCTGAGACGGCGTCTGAGACTGACTTGACGGATTCTACGATGACATCGAGCTCAGCGGCCATAGCGGCCAGCTCTTCATCAGTCATCTCGATATGAGCCAGCATGGCAAGGTGTGCCACCTGCTCACTCGTAATAGCAGACATAATCACTTCCACGAGTTAGACATAGGTTTTCAGTTTCTATCTTAGCCCCCATACGGTCATAACACGATTTAAAAAAGAATCGCCCCCTAGCCTGTGCAGGCTAGGGGGCGACGGTGTGAGATCAGAAATCCGCTAGAGGCCTAAGAACCTGGAGGGGTCTTACTTAGCGGGGATGGTCAGAACCCAACCGATTTCAATCAGGTCAGCATCCTGAATCAGGTCAGCGTTAGCTGCCAGTACTTCGTCCCAGCCGTTGAAGCCGTGAGCGTAAGCGATTTCTGACAGGGTGTCGCCAGCCTTGACGGTGTAGGTGTTAGCAGCAGGTGCTGCTTCTGCGGTTGCTTCTGCAGCGGGAGCTTCAGCTACAGGAGCCTCAGCAACAGGAGCTGCAGTTTCTTCAACAGCAGGGGCAGTAGCAACTTCGGTTACCTCGGTTGCCTGAGGCGCAACAGCGGGGGCTTCAGCAGGCAGCTGGGGTGCTGCGGTACCGTAGTTTGCTAGGCCAAGCTTAACGTTGCAAGCGGGCCAGGCGCCCCAGCCCTGCATCTGAAGGAGGTTTTCAGCAACGCGAATCTGCTCTGCCTTTGAGGCAGCTGCGGGGTTGCCGGTGCCGCCTGCGGCTGCCCATGAGGACAGTGAGAACTGCAGGCCACCGTAGTAGCCGTTGCCGGTGTTGATGGACCAATTGCCACCTGACTCGCACTGTGCGAGAGCTTCCCAAGCTTCGAGGGGAGCGGCGTTGGCTGCGGGGGTAGCGGCCAGGCTTGCTGCTGCTGCGCCACCGATTGCAAGTACTGCTGCTGAACGACGAATGTTGGAAGTCATGAAATGCTCCGTAAGGCCACCTTATGCTCTTCCCATCCCTGGGCATCAATGCATTGCCGTCTACCCGTAATCGTTGAGTGGATTGTTTGAGGCTTTACCCTGTAGACGGCATCAGGTGTGCGGTAGAGCCCAGCATGCGCCCACAGCTTCCACTGTGAGCTATAGACCGTTGCACCTGTGGCTTGGCGGTCGTTTTTGATTCGTTGATAACGATAACGTAACGATTTCGGCTTTGCCAACCCATTTTTGAGACAGAACACCTTTTACAGTCGAAGCCAAGACCCCTAGCCCTCCCCTGGGCAATTGGCTTTAAAGACAGGCTTGCACCACCCTTAACACCGGCAACAAGCCCGTATTTCTGCGGTTTAAAGCGGGCTACAGTCACTCAACACACCAAGACTTGTCTATCATTAAAGACAGGCTTACCCCGCTTTAAAAATTTCTTAAAGTTCAGCCACTCCCCCTTCAAACAACAGAGTCTTATGTCACATTTAGGTCACAGAATCAAAAAATCCTGTGACCTACCTGTGACCTAGCCGCTAGGTAAGGGCGTCCGGCCCCTGCGCCAAAAGCGCCTCAAAACCTTCTTCATCCAGCACCGTCACACCCAGCTGTTCAGCTTTATCGAGCTTAGAGCCAGCGGATTCACCGGCAACCAGATAGCTGGTCTTCTTCGACACCGAACCCGAGGCTTTTCCACCGCGCACGATAATGGCTTCTTTCGCGCTATCACGGGTAAAACGAGCTAGGGTACCTGTTACCACGATAGTGAGGCCTTCCAGGGTGCGCTCGATTGAGGCGTCCCGTTCGTCCTCCATCCGCACGCCGGCTGCCGCCCAGCGGTCTACGATTTCGCGGTGCCAGTCTTCAGCAAACCATTCCTTGAGGGAGCTAGCAATGATGGACCCCACGCCGTCAACGCCTGCTAGGCGTTCCTCGCTTGCTTCGCGAATTGCGTCCATCGACCCGAACTCGGTCGCCAGGGCCCGAGCCGCAGTGGGCCCCACGTGCCGAATAGAGAGGGCAACCAGCACCCGCCACAGGGGCTGGCTCTTTGCCTTCTCCAGCTGTTCAAAGAGCTTTTCGGTATTGCGGGTAGGAGCACTCGGCTTCTTTGCGGTACCCCGCGTATAGAAGTAGGGAACCAGCTCAGTTTTGCCGGTGGGCTCCCCCTTGACCTTTTTCTCGCGCTCAATGCGCACATCTGCCAGGTCCTCAGCGGTGAGGTCAAAGAGGAAGGCCTCAGAGATCAGCGGGGCCTGATCAGGAGCCGCAGGACTGGTCAGGGCCTTAGCGGCCTCATAACCTAAAGCTTCGATATCGAAGGCACCGCGCCCGGCTAGATGATTGACGCGCTCGGTGAGCTGGGCGGGGCAGGAGCGGGCGTTGAGGCAACGAATGTCAACGTCGCCGTCCTTAGCGGGTGCCAGGGGCTGGCCGCAGGAGGGGCAGTCAGCGGGCATCACGAATTCCCGCTCAGTTCCGTCCCGCAGGGCCACCACCGGCCCCACGATCTCAGGAATCACGTCACCGGCCTTCCTCAGCACCACAGTATCGCCGATTAAAACTCCCTTAGCCTTGACGACATCCTGGTTATGCAGGGTTGCCATTTCGACTGTAGAGCCAGCTACTTTTACAGGTTCCATCACGCCAAAGGGAGTCACGCGGCCGGTGCGGCCAACCCCTACCCGAATATCGAGCAGCTTAGTATTGACCTCTTCAGGCGGGTACTTGTAGGCCACGGCCCAGCGGGGCACGCGGGAGGTGTAGCCCAGGCGTTCCTGGGTTGAGAAATCGTTGACCTTGATAACAATGCCGTCAATTTCGTGCACCAGGGAGTGGCGTTTTTCGCCGTAGGTTGCAATAAATTCAAGAATCTCTGAGCGGCTAGTAAGCAGCTGGGAGTAGGGGCTGACGGGCAGACCCCATTCCTGGAGCTGGGTATAGGTTTCAAACTGGGTGCTGATATCCAGGCCGGTGCGGGAGCCAATGCCGTGCACAAACATGCTCAGGGGGCGCTCGGCGGTCAGGGCGGCGTCCTTCTGCCGCAAAGAGCCTGCTGCCGCATTTCGCGGGTTGGCGAAGGGGGCCTTACCCTGTTCAACCATCTGCTCGTTGAGGGCCTTGAAGTCAGCCGATGAGATAAAGACTTCACCGCGAATTTCGATTTCTTCGGGGTGCTTGCTACCGGCGAGCTGGGTAGGGATTGATGCGATGGTCAGGACGTTGTGGGTCACGTCTTCGCCGGTGGTTCCGTCGCCGCGGGTGGCGGCGCGTACCAGCTTGCCCTTGCGGTAGAGCAGGTTGACCGCCAGGCCGTCAATCTTGAGTTCGGTGAGCCAGGCGGGGCGAGCGCCCGTCATCTCCTGGGCGTTGGTTTCGGCGCGGTCTAGCCAGGCACCGAGCTCTTCGAGGGAGAAGACGTCTTCCAGTGAGTACATGCGGGCCAGGTGGGTAACGGGGGCAAAGGCCGCGGAGGCTTCGCCGCCGACTTCCTGGGTGGGTGAGTCGTTAGCGACCAGTTCGGGGTGCTGGGCTTCTAGCTTTTCGAGCTCACGGTAGAGGGTATCGTACTCGGCGTCCGAGATGGTGGGGGCGTCCTTGACGTAGTAGCTCTGGCGGGCAGCCCGAACTCGGTCAACGAGCTGGGCGTAGCGCTCCTTGATATCAGCGGCTACGCCCTGTCCTTCGACCAGGTCGCGATCAACGCCGTGGACGGTTTCTTCTTCTACACCGGGAAGGTCTTTGTTTTCACTCACCCTATCTATTCTGCCCTATAACCTCACTGGCTGAACTCTAGCCGTTGATACCCCGGTGCAGTTCTTTTTCAGAGTGGAACTGTTCTTCTTCGGTAGTGGCGGTGTGGGGGTAGTCGTAGCCGTCGATGTTAGCCACAATCTCGTGAGCATCGGTCTCGGTCAGGGCTTTGAGCTCGGCTGCACGGGCCTCGGCGTCCTCTACGGTAATAGCGTCTGCCACGATTACGGTGATGTTGTCCCGGCCTCCGGCTCGCAGGGCAGCCATCTGGAGCACATCCGCCGCATCCTGGGGGTGCTCGACGGTAGCAAGTACCCGGGCCATGTAGTTGTGGGAGAGTTCGCCAGAAAGACCGTCGGAGCACATCATCAGGCGGTCGCCCTCGCGGGCGGGGATAACCCAGAAGTCGGGTTCCCAGTAGTTACCGGTGCCCAGGGCTCGGGTAATGACGTTGCGGCGGGGGTGGGTCAGGGCTTCCATAGCGGTAATTTGGCCGGTATCGACCAGGTACTGAACCTCAGAGTGGTCTACGGTAATCTGTTCCAGCTCTAGCCCCTCAACCGGCCCGTTAGAGATAGAAAGGGCCTCTTCGGTCTGGGCTTCTTCGGCCCGAACCAGGCGGTAGGTGCGGGAGTCGCCCACGTTGAAGATAAACCACATCTGCTGTTCCCCGATGTGGGTGAGCCAGGCACCGGTAACGGTTGTTCCTGCTCGTAGGTCAAGGGCGTTTTTGATAGCCTCATCGGCTTCACCAATGATTTCCTTGATTTTATCGAGGGTTTTGAGAATCTGGCGGTTGAGGGCGGAGGTTTCTTTGCGACGCTTGCGCAGGCGGCGTCCGCCCGGTTCGTCACTGAGCGCTTCGCTAGCCACTTCCTGACGGAAAGCTGCCTCTTCTTCTTCGGTCATACCACCGGGGCGGGTAAACATCTGGGCGTAGGCCAGGGTGCGGGTGCACAGGCGCGAGGCAACTTCACCCTTTTCGTGCCCACCCATGCCGTCGGCGACCACACAGAGGGTGCCGGCAACGACCATGGAGTCTTCGTTGTTATCGCGGTACTGGCCTACGTCGGTTGACTTGCCCGCGTAGATAGTGAGGTTGGGGGTGGTGGTCATTCGAAATCGATCTCCAGTTCATTACCGATGCCCGGGGTAATTGCCACGGGCCTAACGTTGCCAAAGCCGCGCACGTTGCGCACGCCTTGGGGGATGAGCACAAAACGCTTGTCGTCTTCTAGGGCTTCAGCGGTCGAGGCGTCGGTGAGGACGACCCCGGGTTCGGTCAGCGCGACCAGGCGGGATGCCAGGTTGACGGTGGGGCCGTAGATGTCCCCCAGACGCGGTAGCACCCTGCCCCAGACGAAGGATACGCGGGCTTCGGGAAGCTGGGGGTCTTCGCTGATCAGTTTTGAGAGGGTCAGGGCAATACGGGCACCGTCTTCGGGGGATTCGACCAGGTACATGACCTCGTCCCCTACCGTTTTAATGATGCGCCCGCCACCTACCGCAATGACTTCGGCGCAGCGCTGCTCAAAGTTCTTGACCAGGCGGGCTAGGTTCCGCTCGTTCATTTCGCGTGAGAGTGAGGTGTAGGAGACCAGGTCAACGAAACCTACGCCGCGGGCTAGGGGCAGGTCGCTGTCAGCTAAGTCCTCACCTCCCTCTTCGTCGCGCAGGGCCAGGCGCAAGATAGCCGAGTTAAGCATGCGGCGGTAGCCGTAAACGGTGATGTCTTCTAGGTCTTCAATCAGACGCGGGAGGAGGCTCAGAAGCTCGCCGCGGGCTTCGGTATCGGTCAGCCCACCGTTAATGACCATATCCTCTACCAGGGCTTCGACCTGCCAGACCACCATGCGGTCCATCATCTGCCCCACCGAGCGGGTGAGGGACAGGGCAGCTTCTTCGGTCAGTTTGCCCTCTTTAATAAGGGAGGTAACCGTAGCCAGAGCCTTGCTGTCTGCATGGGTAAAGTAGGCGTCGTCGTCGGTGAGGTTGGGCAGCCCCAGGGAGCGCCAGATTTTACGGGCGGTGAGCAGAGGCACCCCGGCCTCATCGGCCACCTCACCGCGCTTCATGCTGCGGTTCTCCCCCAGAAGAGCACGTTCAAGTTCCAGCACGCCCTGTCGGGCTTCATCGCTACGGTAGAGCTGGCTTTGCACGCGGTTATGGTGGTGCCTGCTCCGGTTGGGTGCGGTTCCAGCCTGTTCGGCGGGGTCGCTACCGGGTGCTGACTTCTCCACTGGAGTCTTCCTTCTCTTGGTTAGTGCTGCGTGGTTCTAGAGGTAGTAAGGTCTAGGGCTGGCACGGCGAGTAGTTACCTACTTCAAGAATACCCAGTTACTGTGAGCCAGGCTACGAAATGTTCACCACCCGCTAAGCGCCACCGCCTATTCTATGCCCGCCGTCACCTTTTTTCGAACCCAAACAACCTGTTTAGGCTTATCAGACAGATATTATGAGTTTACACTCGGTGGCGGGAGGCAGACCCGCTCAGCAGAGCTCGCTGGGTCTCCTGAATCTCCCGACTAAAACGTTCAGGGTCGGGCACGGCCCGCAGCACGTGCTGCACCCCGCGGGCATGCACAGTCAGGGCAGCAGCATTGGTTAGCCCCATCAGATGCCGATGCCCCACGCTCACCCCCTCGACTTCAGCGAGCGGAACACTGACGTCCTGACCGGGGCCCCAGCCCCGCCTAATCACCAGACGGCCATTAGTGAGCAGGTAGCTGGCATTCGCCCAGCGCACCACCCCTCGCACGCCCAACCAAACCAGCCACAGCGCAAGAGCCAGAGCCAGGTAGCGCCAGACAGGGGCACCAACCCCCAGAGCGGAGGCGAAGCTCCAGGCCGTCATAGCAAGAAAAAAGCAGGTCAGAGGGCGCACCAACAGCACCCCGTGGGCGCGCGTTGCGGCAAGGGTGTGTTCTGCGGGGTAGAGGTCGCCTCGTAGTTTCATCACTGGTGAGTCTATCGATGCTTCCTGAAGATTCCCCGATATTTTCCGGGTTAAGAGGCTAGCGCCCGTACCCTTGGGGGCGCACGTGCACCACGTCCCCCACGGTGAAGCTTCGCTCCTCGCCGCTATCGGAGCGGACGACCAGCTCCCCTTCTGCGGTCAACTCGACCCCGGTGCCCCTAAAGGTCTCATCCCCGGGTAAGTGAATAGTGAGGGTAGCACCCAGGGTGCTCATACGCTCACGCAGGCGGTCCAGGAGAGAGGCACCTCCGGTAGCCGCACCCGCATCGAAGCCGGTGGCTGCAAATTCCCGGTAGTAGCGGGCGAAGCTGGTCGCCAAGACCGTCAGCGCCCGGTTCAAGTCAACCGGCTGCCCAGATTCCAGCAGGGCGCTGGTTGCGGTAGGGACGGGCAAATCTTCCTGCGCCAGGTTCAGGTTGAGCCCGATACCCACCACAACCGAAATCTGCCCCTCAGGTTCAATCACGAGCTGGGCCAGAATACCGCAGGCTTTACGGTTGCCCAGCAGCACGTCGTTAGGCCACTTAATAGAAGGGTGCAGCCCCGCAAGCTGCTCAAAAACATCGCAGGCAGCCAGTGCAGCTAAAGAGGTAAACCAGTGATACTGGTCAGGCGCAACCCTGTTGGCCGGGTTGACATGAGGACGAACGATAAAGCTGGTTGCCAAAGCGGCACCTGCCGGGGCCACCCAGACCCTATCCAGGCGTCCTTTCCCCGCATTCTGGTCGGCGGTCGAGACCAGCGAGAGCTCCCCATAGCTACGGCGCACCAGGGCATCACCCACCAGAATCTGCCGGGCATACTCGTTAGTTGACCCCACCGAGGGCAAAAGCTCCACCCGCTCAAACCCGCTCACATCAACCAGGTCAGCCTGAAGGTGCCCCATGCGCACTCCTTATCTCACATACTAAGTTTCGACCGCTATTCTACGGGGTCACGCCCAGCCTGAGCGGCCTAGCGGTGCAATACTGGAACTGTCTAACCCCTACGAAAGGTTCTACCATGACCGTCTACGCTGTGCAGTACTCCTACGGCCCCGCCGATCTGCAGGCTGAGCACCGCCCCGCCCACCGCGAATATCTGGCCCAGCTCCACGAAGAAGGTAAGCTGCATGCGGCCGGCGCCTTCCTCGACGGCGACCCCGCAGGCGCCCTGCTCATCTTCGTTGCCGAAGACCGCGACGACCTCGACCGCATTATCGCAGCCGACCCCATGAGCACCGGCGGCGTGCTCACCGGCTACACCGCACGCGAATGGAACGCTGTGATTGGCAAGGTCGGCAAGTAAGCAAGAAGCACTAGAGCTGGAGCAGGCTCACAGCGAAGCTGTTGGCTTGGGGCTGGCATGAATCGCTTGTGAGCGCTAGCGAACCAGCGAGAGGGTCGACAGCAAGCGTGAGCCTGCTCCAACTCCCCCACTCTTATTTAGAAAAATCGCTCAAAAATCCCAAGAATAATTGGGTGGGGCGGGGTGGCAGGTCTATAGTTGAAAAGAATGGCCCTTATCCCAGGTCACCCCACACCACTGACCCAAAGCGCACGAGGCAGGCACAGCATGAGCGAGAACCCCACCACAGATGCCCCCGATTTGACCACCACCGCCGGTAAGATTGCTGACTTCTACGCCCGCCGCGAGCAGACTCTTGCCCCCACCGGCCAGGCCCCTATTGACCGCCAGCACGAACGCGGCAAGCAGACTGCCCGCGAGCGCATCGAGATGCTGCTTGACGAGGGTTCTTTTGTGGAGTTTGACGCTCTGGCTAAGCACCGCACTACGGCTTTTGGTATGGAGAAGAAAAAGCCGCTGGGTGATGGCCTGGTTTCGGGCTACGGTACTATCGATGGCCGCCTGGTTGCGGTTTATTCCCAGGATTTCACCGTCTACGGTGGTTCCCTGTCGCAGGTCAATGGCGAGAAGATTGTGAAGGTGCAGAAGTTCGCGTTGAAGAACGGCTGCCCCATTATCGGTATTAATGACGGTGGTGGCGCCCGCATTCAGGAGGGTGTTGCGTCGCTGGCTATGTTTGCCGATATCTTCCGTATGAATGTGCGGGCCTCGGGCGTGATTCCGCAGATTTCGGTAATTATGGGCCCCTGCGCCGGTGGTGCCGCCTACTCCCCCGCTCTGACCGACTATATTGTGATGGTTGATAAGACCAGCCACATGTTTATTACCGGCCCCGATGTCATTAAGACCGTGACCGGTGAAGAGGTCGACATGGAGACCCTGGGCGGTGCCCGCCAGCACAACGCGGTGACGGGTACGTCGACCTACCTCGCTGAGGACGAAGAGGACGCCTTTGATTTCGTCCGCGAGCTCGTTGAGTTCCTGCCCTCCAACAACCTCACCGAGACCTTCCCCCTGGATCATGACCAGGATCCCGAGGTCACCGTCGATGATCTTGATCTTGACCTGCTGATTCCCGATTCAGCCAACCAGCCCTACGATATGCGGGCTGTGATTGAGTCGGTGGTTGATGATGGCCATTTCTTTGAGATGCAGGCCCTCTACGCCCCCAATGTGATGATTGGTTATGCCCGGGTTGAGGGTAAGACCGTGGGTATTGTGGCCAACCAGCCCATGCAGTTCGCTGGCACCCTCGACATCAATGCTTCTGAAAAGGCTGCCCGCTTCGTGCGCAACTGCGATGCCTTCAACATTCCGATTCTGACCTTTGTTGACGTGCCCGGCTTCCTACCCGGCACCGACCAGGAGTTCAACGGCATTATCCGCCGCGGCGCCAAGCTGCTCTACGCCTACGCCGAGGCGACCGTTCCGCTGGTTACCGTGATTACTCGCAAGGCCTACGGCGGGGCCTACATTGTGATGGGCTCTAAGAAGCTGGGAGCCGATATTAACCTGGCCTGGCCCACCGCCCAGATTGGCGTGATGGGGGCCCAGGGCGCGGTCAATATTCTCTACCGCCGCGAGCTGGCCGCTGTGGCCGAAGAGGGCGGCGATGTTGAGGCTAAGCGCGCGGAGCTGATTGCCAAGTACGAAGAGGAGCTGCTCAACCCCTACCAGGCTGCTGAGCTGGGCTACATCGACGAGGTTATCGCCCCTTCTGAGACCCGCGTGCGCATCATTTCTTCCCTGCGGGCCCTGCGCGATAAGCGCGCAGCCTCCCCCGCTAAAAAGCACGGCAACATTCCGCTGTAAGGGGTAGGTAGAACATGGCAACTCCCAATCCGCTGTCCCTGCTGGGCTTCGGCAAGAAGCCGGCACCGGCGTCCGCGCCCCTTGAAAACCAGGGGCAGGACGCCGGCGATGAGCAGGTGCCCGTGCTGTCGGTGGTGCGGGGCAACCCCACGGAAGAAGAGCTGGCTGCGCTGACTAGCGTCGTGGTGGCGCTACAGGCCCAGGCTGATTCCCGGCAGGAGACCGCGCTGGAAATGTGGCAGCGCCGCCTCAACCACACTCAGCGCCTGGGTATGCGACTGCGCCCCGGGCCGGGTTCCTGGAAGCGGGCCCGCCCCCAGTAGTTCACCCACTCAGCTCCCTGTTTTCTGGGTCACAGTAACCTAGAATGGGGTGTATGACACTACACCCAGATTTACCCGAAATTTTTAAGGCCGACCGCGCCCAGACCGAGGTCGACCGCATTGCCAACGACTACTACGAGAAGACCCTGGAACTCGACCCGGCAGCGGCCACTATCGAGGGCCGTAAGGGACGGGAAACCGAGTACCCCGACTACTCCCCCGCCGGTACCCAGGCAGAGATTGACCTAGCCCGCGCTACTCTGGCAGCCCTTGACGCCGTTGAACCGGCCGACGACATCGACCGGGTTACTGTCGATGCCATGCGCGAGCGCCTGGGTCTCAAGCTCGAACTGCACGAGGCGGGCCTGGGCGACTGGGAACTCAACAACATTGCCTCCCCTGTTCAGGGTATTCGCGCCATCTTTGACCTGATGAACCGTGAAACAGCCGAGGACTGGGGGCACATTGCTGGCCGCCTGGGTAACGTTGCGGAAGCGGTTCGCGGTTATATCGAGACCCTAGAAGCCGCCCGCACCGCAGGTAAGGTGGCAGCGGTGCGTCAGGTCGATATCGTCATCGAGCAGGTAGCCGCCTACGTTGCCGAAGGCGGTTTCTTCGACGCTCTGGCACAAGAGGTAGCCGAAGCAGCCCCCGAGCACACCGACCGAGCCATCCAGGGGGCGGCGTCCGCCAAGGAAGGCTACAGCGAACTTCTCTCCTACCTCAAAGACACCCTGCGCCCCGACGCGCCCGAGGCCGATGCTGTGGGCCGCGAGCGCTACTCCCTTTACTCCCGTCAGTTCGTGGGAACCACCCTCGACCTGGAAGAGACCTACGCCTGGGGTATTGAGGAACTCGACCGCATCATCGCGGCCCAGCAGGAGGTTGCCGAAGCCATCAAGCCCGGTGCCACTATTGACGAGGCAAAGGCCCTGCTCGATGCTGACCCCGAACGCACCCTCAACGGCACCGATGAGCTCCAGGCCTGGATGCAGAAGCTTTCCGACGCCGCCGTTGACTACCTGGCCCAAGAGCACTTCACCATCGAAGGCCCGCTGCGCAAGCTCGAGTGCATGATTGCCCCCACCCAGGAGGGCGGTATCTACTACACCGGCCCGTCCGCTGATTTTGAGCGCGCCGGTCGCATGTGGTGGTCAGTGCCCGAAGGTGAAGATACCTTTGGCACCTGGCGCGAAACCTCAACCGTCTACCACGAGGGCGTACCCGGCCACCATCTGCAGGTTGCCTATGCAACCGCTATGGCCGAGGCCCTGAACCAGTGGCGTGCTAACGCCGTGTGGGTTTCGGGCCATGGCGAGGGCTGGGCCCTGTACGCTGAGCGCCTCATGGACGAGCTGGGTTATCTCTCTGACCCTGGCGACCGCATGGGTATGCTCGATGCCCAGCGCCTGCGTGCTGCCCGCGTGGTCTTCGATATCGGCCTGCACTGCGGTTTTGAGATCCCCGAACGCTGGGTTGCCGAGCTGGGTGTAGAACCTGGCATCTGGGACGCAGAGAAGGGCTATAAGTTCCTAGAGGCCAACCTCGATATCTCCGAGGGCCAGCGCCGCTTCGAGTTCCTGCGCTACCTGGGCTGGCCGGGCCAGGCCCCCTCCTACAAGGTGGGCGAGCGAGTCTGGTTACAGCTGCGTGAGAACGCCCGCGCCGCCGGAATCTCTGACCGCGACTTCCACACCCGGGCCCTCAAGCTGGGCTCAGTCGGGCTTGATACCCTGCGCCGGGCACTAGCTGCCTAAGTCGCGTAAACATGAAGCGGGCCCTGCACACCGATAGGTGCGCAGGGCCCGCTTCTCTACGAGGTAGGGGTAAGGGTTAGGACGCTGCCGCGGCAGGTACCTGGGGTGCCTCGCCGAGGCGGGCGTAGACGTCCTCAGCTACAAATCCGCCCTCGGTGCGCGGGGCGTTGTAGAGGTCCTCGTTCAGAATGCCCTCGCGTTTGGCGACGATGAGCGCAACCAGGGCCTGGCCTGCGACATTGACGGCGGTACGGCCCATGTCGATGATGGGGTCGATGGCCAGGAGCAGGCCAACGCCGTCGAGGGGAAGGCCCAGGGTGGAGAGGGTGAGGGTGAGCATGACCGTTGCACCGGTGGTTCCTGCGGTGGCGGTGGAGCCGAGCACCGACACCATAATGATGAGCAGGTAGTGGGTGATGTTGAGGTCGATACCGTAGAACTGGGCCACAAAGAGGGCTGCTAGGGCGGGGTAGACCGCGGCGCAGCCGTCCATCTTGGTGGTGGAGCCCAGGGGAACCGCGAAGGAGGCGTAGGCGCGGGGCACACCGAAGTTACGCTCAGCTACGGACTGGGTCAGAGGCATGGTACCCATGGACGAGCGGGAAACGAAGCCCATCTGCACAGCGGGCCAAACGCCCGAGAAGAACTGCTTAATAGACAGGCCGTTGGCGCGGGCGATAGCTGGGTAGACCACGAAGAGCACAAGGGCCAGGCCGATGTAGAGCACAATTACGAAACGGGCCAGAGAGCCCATGGAGGTCCAGCCGTAGGCGTAGACGGCTCGGCCAATCAGACCGACGGTACCGAGCGGGGCCAGGCGGATAATCCACCAGAGCACAGTCTGGATAATAGCCAGGGCGCTCTTGTTGATTTCGAGGAAGGGCTTGGCGGCCGGGCCAGTTTTCAGCGCTGCGATACCTACGACTACTGAAATCACCAGGATTTGGAGTACGTTGAAGCTGGCTGAACCGGTGACGGTTTCACCAGAGGTTGAGATGCTCACACCCAGACCCAGGAAGTTAGCGGGAATCAAACCGGTGAGGAAGCCCAGCCAGGAGCCGGTACGCCCCTCGTAGGTTTCGGGAGTAGCCAGACCGGTGTTAGCGCCAGGTTGGGTGACAAGACCGAGGATGAGGCCAATCACCACAGCGATGAGGGCGGTGTAGGCGAACCAGAGCAGGGTCTTGGTAGCCAGGCGGGCCGCGTTCGTTACCTCAGCAAGGTTGGCGATGGACGAGACCACGGCGGTAAAGATTAGGGGTACCACCGCTGCTTTGAGCAGGGTGACGTAGGAGGAGCCAATAGTGGAGAGGGTGGTCATGAGCCAGTTGGGGTTCTCTGTGGCATCGCCACCGAGGTTGGTGGCTACCAGGCCCAAAATCACGCCCAGAATAAGGGCGGCAATAATTTGATTGCCGAAGGACGTAGCCCAGGCGGGAAGTCTCTTGCGGCTAGCGGGTGCTGTGGTGTGGTTTGACATGTCTCACCACTGTACGCCTGGCCCTGGGGCTTGTGAATCGGGGTGTAAAGCTAGGACATATTTTGCTGTAGGTCACATGATGGCCTGGGTTTTTTACAGCTCGGCCTTCACAGGTGGAACCCCTCTCAACTAAACTGTGATTCAAGTTACTTTTATGTGCTTTTTATGAACAGGTAGGCCCTGGTTGCCTACCCCGTAGTCAGACACAACTCAAAGGAGAGACAATGACTGTTTACGCTGCACCCGGCTCAGCAGATTCCATCACCACGTTCAAGTCCCGCTACGACCACTTCATCGGAGGGGAATGGGTAGCCCCGGCCGAGGGCCAGTATTTTGAAGATATCTCCCCGGTTAACGGCAAGCCCTTTGCAGAAGTCGCCCGCGGTACCGCAGCTGATATCGATAAGGCTATTGACGCAGCCTGGAAGGCATTTGAGACCTGGGGCAAGACCTCCCCCACCGAGCGCGCTAACCTACTGCTCAAGCTGGCCCAGATCATGGAAGATAATCTGGAGTCCATAGCGGTAGCTGAGACCTGGGAGAACGGTAAGCCTGTACGCGAGACCCTAGCCGCAGACATCCCGCTGGGCGTTGACCACCTGCGCTACTTCGCGTCCGCTATTCGTACCCAGGAAGGTCGCCTGTCAGAGCTTGACGAGAACACCGTGGCCTACCACTTCCACGAGCCCCTGGGCGTGGTGGGGCAGATTATCCCCTGGAACTTCCCCATCCTTATGGCCATCTGGAAGATCGCTCCAGCCCTGGCAGCAGGCAACACCATTGTGCTCAAGCCCGCAGAGCAAACCCCGGTTTCAGTGCTCTACCTGGTGGATTTATGGAAGGACGTCCTACCCGCCGGTGTGCTGAACATTGTGAACGGTTTTGGCCCCGAGGCAGGCGCTGCCCTCTCTGGCAGCAAGCGCATCCGCAAGATTGCTTTTACCGGTGAGACCACCACCGGTTCTATCATCATGAAGGCTGCTGCCGACAACATCATCCCGGTCACCTTGGAGCTGGGTGGCAAGTCCCCCAATGTCTTCTTTGCCGACGTTGCCGCCGAGAAGGACTCCTTCTACGACAAGGCCCTGGAGGGCTTTGCCTCCTTTGGCCTCAACCAGGGCGAGGTCTGCACCTGCCCCTCCCGCGCACTGATTCAGAAGCCGATTCACGACTCCTTCCTGGAGGCCGGCATTGAGCGCGTGAAGGCCATGAAGCAGGGCAACCCCCTGGATACCGAAACCATGGTGGGCGCCCAGGCGTCCAAGGAACAGTGGGACAAGATTACCGGCTACCTGAAGATTGGTAAGGACGAGGGCGCGGACGTTCTCGTCGGCGGTGAGGCCTGCGAGCTGGGCGGCGACCTGGCAGATGGCTGGTACATTCAGCCGACCGTCTTTGCCGGCAGCAACGACATGCGTATCTTCCAGGAAGAGATTTTTGGCCCCGTTCTGGCTACTACCTCTTTCACTGATTTCGATGAGGCTATGCGTATTGCCAATGACACCGACTACGGCCTGGGCGCGGGCGTCTGGACTCGTGACCAGAACACCGCCTACCGGGCAGGCCGCACTATTCAGGCTGGCCGCGTCTGGATCAACAACTACCATAATTACCCGGCCCACGCTGCTTTCGGTGGCTACAAGAAGTCAGGCATCGGCCGCGAGACCCACCTGATGATGCTGGCCCACTACCAGCAGACCAAGAATATGCTGGTCAGCTACTCAGATAAGCCGATGGGGCTCTTCTAATACCTGCCCTTGATAGCTTGAGGCTTATTCATAAGGGGTTCTGCAGGCTCACACCTTCGTAAGCTCAGGTGATTCCGCTCGCTCTTGAGTGCTGACGCACCCGCTTCGCTTCATCTGAGCCAGCAGCTTCGCTGTGAGCCTGCTCCACCTATCCTTATGAATAAGCCTTACTATCTACCAGTTCCACATTGTTGCCCTTTTCTGCATGACAAGCATCATACTTTCCTCAATAGTGAGGCAGCTAAAATTCTCGTTCGAGGAGATACGCCGAACTTGTTAAATTAAAGAATCCTAATAAATTCTCTTGACCCACATAAGAATTAAGAATAAAATATAGATATAGTATAAAATTAGAACATTCAATGGAGACATTTGAGGATGACTGAGGAAAAAACATTCAAAGATTACCTTATAACAATAGTTGGAATTTTTAGTGCATTTATATTTATTAAGTTATTCGACAGTATTTTAGAGTTTAATTTTTTTGCCACCCTAGTTCTTGCACTCATAGCAAGCTCTTTGGTATGTATAGTTCTAGTATTTTTTATTGCCTTTTTCCAAAGTCTTCTTTTTAAGAAATAGTTATTGATTTATACAGCCAGACTCTCATTTAGTTTTCAATTTCCTATTGACACCCGCACGGCCCCATGCTGCGCAATGTAGGTTACAGTCATCAGACTGGCATCAAGGAGATTTGATTATGTCAAACGAAGCGTATTACTCTTCTCTCAGCCACTGCAACAACTTTTTGTGATTCACATTTCGCTCCTGCGTATTCGTTCAACGAAAATTATCAGGAGCAGAACACTTCGGTAGCAATTATATGAAGCTTATTCATAAGGGGTTCCGCAGACTCACGCTCGCTGTGAGCCTGCTCCATCTACCCTTTGGAATAAGCTTCTTTCTTCTTCCGCCCCTGCAACCAAGCCTCTAACAACCACGCACACAGAATCACCGGAGCAGCCACCGTTGTAAGGCCAGGACCAGAATAAGCACTCACCCCCTCAGGCAGACTGTCCCATACACAACGAGTTCCAATTACAGGGAAAAACCCCCAATAGGCTTCGCCTTGAATATACTCATTTGAAGTATGGCAAGCTATCCCAGCAGTAATACGGACGAAATACTCAAAAGCCATCATAAATAGCCAAAAACATACGGAGAGAAGAAAGAGCTTATGGTTCTTTACAAAATTCATAACGATACTGCCTTCTTTCTGCCAGAAAGGAATCCGAGTCTAGGTTTACCTAACCTATCACTTGCAGCTCATCAGAAGTCACTGCGTCCTGACACCCTGTTTAGCATCATCCTCACTACAAACACGCCGGCCAATCTCTCGCCCCACAACATTATTGTGTAAGTCCATAACTACTTCCTCTTCAGGGTCATCTGCTACTGACTCATGATTGTTGGCAATGGTTTCAGCATCTTCAGACATTTCAGCTACCATATCAAATCCATACCAGGTACGCCCTGCCGGGCCTCTAGTAGGCTGGGCATCGATTTGCCGCAAGACAACAGCCTTTTGAGCCCAATCCAGTATCTGCACCTGAGCCAGCGGACGCCCCACCAAAACTAGCTCCAAGGAATAAGGAAAGGATCTAACCTGCTAGCGATTGACTCAAGGCTCTCCTGTCCTTCTGCTATGTCCATAATGAGCCGGTAGGAGGTATCAGAATCCATCACATGCTTTAATCCGTTGATACGCAAAAAGATATTGAGGAAAATCAGCGTGGTTCGCTTGTTCCCATCAACCAGTGCGTGATTCCGAGCTAGAGATTCGCTCTGAGCGGCAGCCGCCAGCGGAATCGTAGGGTAAACGTGAGCTCCATACACCCTCGTAATAGGTCTTTCTAAGGCCGAATCTAGCAGTCCTACATCTCGAATGTAAAAGCCCAGACGCGTT
>NZ_JBOEQD010000017.1:0-37258 GCF_050689125.1 Rothia sp. L_38
GGACGGCACAGGACGGCACAGGACGGCACAGGACGGCACAGGACGGCACAGGACGGCACAGGAGCCAGCCTGACCCTGCCAGCCCACCCTAGGAGTGCGACACGCCGGACCACTTATAGAATCTTTAACTGATGGGATTACCACCCAAGAGCGCACGCCACCATGGCTCCCTGAGCTGGGAGACCACTCCCTATAGCAGAATCTCAGCGGGACGCCCCGGTTGAAACGGCCCGCTGTGCCCAACATCCTCGATATACAGAAAAGCAGCTCAAAGGTATAAGTCCCCTGTGAGCTGGGGGAGAGCCACCTCATTTACCCTGCATCTTGCGCAGAATGGGCCCAGCACACGCGACCTCGGGAGTGCGCTACTCTTTCAGAACTGTCAGCCATGTAGGGCAACAGCCCCAATACCCACCCACCGACTAGTAATTGGCGTTTACAAGGTGCAGAAAGCCCGTAGAGGAGATGATTGGCTCGGTCATTGGTAAACTTCGCGCAGGGCCAGCGAAAGCCTGTTAAAACACGTGTGGGGCACCCCGTCAGGGGTGCCCCACACTGTTACTACAACCGTATGTTATTTTTCGATTGAGTCAGCCTTGTGGCCGTCAACCTCATGTGCACCGTGGTGCTCATGGTGAGCTGCTTCGAGCTCAGCGGGAGTTACGGCAACTACGCGGTCTTCGAACCAGATCTTTGAGAGACCTGCGCGGGTCTTCTCGATCAGGCCAACCTTGCCCTTCTTGTTGGGCTGAGCCGGGATGGGTTCGGGTGACTCGAAGGAGACCAGCTCGTAGCGGCGGTATTCGTCGAGAGGCTTGTGAACCTCGATGAACTCACCGTGGGGGAGCTGGACGACCTTACCGGTTTCGATACCGTGCAGTACAAGCTCACGGTCCTTACGCTGCAGAGCCAGGCAGATGCGCTGGGTGATGAAGAAGCCGATGAGGGGACCGAATACGAAGGTAAAGCGGAGCCAGTAGGCAACGTCGTTCAGCGATACATGGAAGTGAGTTGCAATCAGGTCGGAGCTTGCCGCGATCATCAGGGATGCGTAACCAATGATGCCTGCTACACCCACACCGGTACGGAAGGGGGCGTTGCGGGGGCGAGCCAGGATGTTGTGGACGCGGTTATCCTTGGTAACCCACTGCTCAATCCAGGGCCAGAAGACCATGGCCATCATGACTGAGCCAGCCATCAGAGCGAAGGGGAGAAGGACGCTCAGAACCCAGGTACCACCGAGGAATTCAAATTCCCAGGGCCAGGGCCAGACGCCAGGCCACAGACGCAGGGCGCCGTCACCGAAGCCTACGTACCAGTCAGGCTGGGTACCGGCCTGTACCGGTGAGGGGTCGTAGGGGCCGTAGTTCCAAATCGCGTTGATGGTAAAGGTTGCGCCGAGGAAGGCGATGATACCGAACACGATGAAGAAGAAACCGCCAGCCTTGGCTGCGTAGACGGGGCCTACGGGGAAGCCAACGACGTTGTTCTCGGTGCGGCCGGGACCGGGGTACTGGGTGTGCTTGTGCAGTACAACCATGAACATGTGAATAGCCACGAGCAGCAGAAGCATCGCGGGGATAATCATGATGTGCAGGGTGTAGAGGCGACCAATCACAGCCGTACCGGGGAACTCGCCGCCGAAGAAGAAGAGCGAGATGTAGGTACCAACCAGCGGGATTGACTTGAAAATACCGTCAATAATACGCAGACCGTTACCTGAGAGCACGTCATCGGGCAGTGAGTAGCCGGTGAAGCCAGCCAGAATACCGATGATGAGCAGGGTACAACCAACAACCCAGTTCAGTTCACGAGGACGGCGGAAAGCGCCGGTGAAGAAGACGCGCAGCATGTGCACGGTCATCGCCATCATGAACATCAGAGCTGCCCAGTGGTGAATCTGACGCATCAGCAGACCACCGCGGACGTCAAAGGAGATGTCCAGGGTAGAGGCGTAAGCGGCAGACATGTGGGTGCCCTTCATGGGAACGTAGGAACCGTCGTAGGTTACCGACACCATGGTGGGGTTGAAGAAGAAGGTGAGGAAGGTACCTGAGATAATCAGGATAACCAGGCTGTAAAGCGCAACTTCACCGAACATGAATGACCAGTGGTCGGGGAAGATTTTGCGACCAAATTCCTTGATGATGCCTGAAGCACCAACACGCTGATCTACGTAGTGGGCGATACGACCGGTTGAGGTCTTCGCCTTGTAATCAGACTGCATTGAAGTCGACATTATGCTTCACCTGCCATTTCCTTGATGTGCTTTGCACGCTCCCAGTAGCCGGGGCCAACGGGCTCGTGGAAGTCACTCTGGGCGACCAGGTAGCCTTCGGAGTCAACTGCGATGGGCAGCTGGGGCAGGGCGTGGCCTGCGGGGCCGAAGATAACCTTGCACTCTTCTGCCGCGTCAAAGGTTGACTGGTGGCAGGGGCAGAGCAGGTGGTGGGTGCGCTGCTCGTACAGAGCGATGGGGCAGCCTACGTGGGTGCAAACCTTGGAGTAGGCGTAGATGCCGTCGACGTTCCAGTTTTCGCGACCGGGGGTGACCTTCTTGATGTCAGCGGGATCCAGACGCATGAGCAGTACAACTGCCTTGGCCTTTTCCTCGAGGTAGCCGTTCTCGTGGGTCAGGCTAGAGAGGGTTTCGGGCAGGACGTGGTAGGCAGAGCCCAGAGTAACGTCGGCAGCCTTAATGGGGGTGCCGGAGGGGTCGCGCACGAGGCGGACGCCTTCGTCCCACAGGGTGTACTTGAGTACTGAGGGGTCTGCGGGGCCCAGGTCACGGAACAGGGTGACGAAGGTCAGGGGAGCGAGGATGACGGAACCGATGAGGGTGTTACGAAGAAGCGGGCGACGCTTGATGCCTGATTCTTCGATGATGGTTTCAACGATTTCCTGAGCCTCTGCACGGTCCTCTTCAGAGGTAACCGCGTGACGCTCTTCGACCATTTCGTGGTCGGGCATGAGTGAGCGTGCCCAGTGGACGATACCGATACCGATACCGAACATGGCAAAAGCGATGCCGAGACCCAGCAGAAGGTTCTGCAGACGAAGCATGTTGTTTGCTTCGGGGTTCATGACATCGTAGAAGTTGCCGCTTACCTCTACACCGAAGTAGCCAATCCAGAAAAGCAGGGAGCCCAGCATGGAGATGACGAATAGCAGAACTACCTGTCGCTCGGCACCCTTAGCTTTTTTGGAATCGACGTCGGTGAGTCGGGGAGCATGCGGGGGAAGTCCGGGGTTAGCGAACTTCTCCTGACTTGCCTCTTGAGAGGTAACTACGGCAGCCTTTTCATGTGCGCCGTCACTATGGTTTCCCATGTGTTGCCTCAAATCTTCCTTGGTACGAAATTTATGTGTGTGCGTGAGCTTATGCAGCTCGTGAAGTCAGCCAGAGGGTGAATGCAATGACGATAACCAGGCCGAGGGTCCAGATCAGAAGACCTTCAGACACGGGGCCGAGTGAGCCAAGCTTGAAACCACCAACAGATGCGTTAACTTCCTGTGACTTCAGGTAAGTAATGACATCGCGCTTTTCTTCGGGGGTGATGTTTGCGTCGTTAAAGACGGGCATGTTCTGCGGGCCAGTTTCCATAGCCTCGTAGATGTGCTTCTCTGAAACGCCCATCAGGGTAGGAGCAAACTTACCGCGGGTAAGAGCACCACCAACGCCAGCAGCGTTGTGGCACATAGCGCAGTTTGCGAGGAATACCTTTGCGCCGTTGGCTGCATCGCCCTTGGAAACATCGAGGTACTCTTCTTCGGGGATGGTGGGGCCTGCACCGAGTGATGCAACGTAGGCTGCGAGCTGCTTAGTCTGCTCATCGTTGAACTGGCCGGGCTTCAGCTGAGCCTGAACGCCCTGCATCTGCATGGGCATGCGGCCGGTGCCTACCTGGAAGTCAACAGCAGCAGCGCCAACACCAATGAGTGCGGGGCCGTCTACTGAGCCTTCTGCGTTAGTACCGTGGCAGGTTGCACAGTTGGCCAGAAAGAGTTTCTGGCCTTCTGAGATGTCTTCTGCAGTGTAGGTGGTGCTTGTAGCGGCTTGAGCCTCGTTAGTAGCCGTGGCAACTGCGTAGAGGCCACCAGATAGGAGGAGGGCAAGGGCAAGCAACACGAGAGCTGCGAGCGGATGACGTCGCTTTTGAGAAAGTGCCTTCACGTCGTTGTTCCTTTGTGTGTGTGCTAGTTGGTTTATTTTTAGCGGTTACCGGTTACTTGAGGAAGTAGACGATAAGGAACAGGGCGATCCAGACGACGTCTACGAAGTGCCAGTAGTATGAAACAACGATTGCTGAGGTTGCTTCGTAGTGACCGAAACGCTTAGCAACATAGGCACGGCCGATGATCAGCAAGAAGGCGATCAGGCCGCCGGTTACGTGGAGTGCGTGGAAACCGGTGGTGATGTAGAAAGCTGAGCCGTAAGCACTTGACGCGATAGTCATACCTTCAGCTACAAGGTTTGCGTATTCGTAAGCCTGGACGGAAACGAAGAACGCACCCATGATGAAGGTGAGCAGGAACCACTCAACCATGCCCCATTCACGGACATTGAAGAGGGAACCGGTGCGGCGGGGCTTGAGCTGTTCAGCCTTGAAAACACCAAACTGGCAGGTAACGGAGCTCAGCACCAGCACGATGGTGTTGGCGAGAGCGAGAGGGACTTCAAGCAGCGGGGTGTTCTCAGCCCAAATGTCGGGGCGAGAAGCGCGCAGAGTGAAGTACATTGCGAACAGGCCGGCGAAGAACATGAGCTCTGAGGCAAGCCAAACGACGGTGCCGACAGACACCTGGTTGGGTCGATTCAGAGCGGCATGTGCCGACTTACTTGGGGTATGGGTTGCAGTTGTCACATAGACATTATGTCTGTAAAAGTGCCCGTGAACCAATAGGTAAGGGGGTTTGCTAGGAGGTGTGTTGTAAATCCTGCATATCTTCCCCCTAATCTAGGGGTTTTTACTGCAGGCTTGGCGACACGTTGTGTGTAAAACTTGCGTAACCCAAATATCAATTGCCCTGACGCGAAAAGTCCCTCCGGCGTCCGTCTCATGAGCTCGCCCGGGAACTAAAAGAACCGTAGAATGTGAGCCATGACAGGCACCATCACGTGGAAACTCATTCTCAATCAACTCGTAGCCCAGCAGGACCTCTCGTCAGACCAGATTAGCTGGGCCATGCAAGACATCATGGCGGGATCAACCCCGGAAGCTATTATCGGAGCTTTCCTGGTTGGACTTCATGTTAAAGGTGAAACCCCTGAAGAACTTGCTGCGCTAGCGCAAGGCATGCTTGACAAGGCGGAACACATAGAGGTCACCCGAGATGCTGTAGACATTGTGGGTACCGGGGGAGACCAGCAGAATACCGTCAATATTTCCACTATGGCCTCACTGGTGATTGCGGGGGCGGGTGTGCCCGTCATTAAGCACGGCAACAGGGCCTCTTCATCATCAAGTGGAAGTGCAGATGTACTGGCTGAGCTAGGCATAAATCTAAACCTAAACATTAAAGATGTGGCAGGTGCGGTAGATGCTGCGGGCATCACCTTCCTGTTTGCCCAGGTGTTCCACCCCTCCATGCGGCATGTAGCACCTGCCCGCCGCTCCATTGGTGTACCTACAGCCTTCAACTACCTCGGCCCCATGACCAATCCTGCTCGTGTCCGGGCTTCAGCCATCGGTGTAGCAGACCCCGAGATGGCCGAGAAAATTGCCGCCGTTTTCGCTTCCCGCGGCGACCATGCCCTGATTTTCCGCGGGAATGACGGCCTGGACGAAATTACCATCACCGGCGAATCACAAGTTTGGGAAACCTTCAATGGGGGAGTTGAGCACCATTCACTAACCCCCAACGATTTTGGTATTGATTGCGCCACCCTGGACGATCTACGCGGGGGAGATGCCCAGCATAACGCCCAGGTTGTGCATCAGGTTCTCGACGGGACTCCCGGCCCAATCCTCAACGCGGTTTTGCTGAATGCTGCAGCAGGCTTGACTGCTTACCGTCCGGTCGACGGCAGGCCTTTTACCGAACGCTTTGAGGAAGCCCTGCGGGACGCTCGCCAATCAGTAGAATCAGGTAAAGCTAAGGCTGTGCTTGAACGTTGGATTGCTTACAGCAACAGTAAATAACAACAAAAAGGTGTGGCCCCAGACTTTCTGGGGCCACACCTTTTTAAAGACTGTCTACATCGAGGAATTTAGGCCTTGCGACGCACCAGGGCAAGGATAAGGCGCCAGCCCACCAAGAAGACCAGAAGGGTAAGGGCTGAGACAAGAACAAAAGCAGTTGCGGCAGTATCACCAAAGGAGAGGCGCAGGCCAAGCCCAAGCACCAGGGTGCTGACCCACATCATAAAACCTTCGAGCAAAAGGGGAAGCTGCCGCCTGGAGCTCACGGCCCACACACCAAGATGGCCAGCACAGGCAGCCAGCAAGAAAGGTGCGGCGGTGGCTAATAGCTGGGATAGCGGTTCCTGGTGGCTGGTGAGCCCGATGGTAATAAAAAGAAGGACGAGGGCCAGGTCAACCAGGGCACGGATGGGCTGGGAAAAATATTTACCTGAATCAACTGAACTGAGCATAGTTTTACTCTAACGCAGGAGCGCTAAGCTCAGCAGCTGCGGGGGTAATCGAGGGCGTCTAGGGGAGCATTTTTAGCTTTACTTTACATAATGTATATTATCGGCTTTATAGAATGCCTTGCTGAGATGGTCAAATCTCCTTATATCTCACGTAATGACTAGCACAGTGAAACAGCATCAGGAAGAATAGATAAGTACTAACACACACCGACCTGTGGGAGGTACATATGATTGATTGGTTCGCTCAGAACCTCTGGGCTTTCTGGCTCACCGCTGCTATTGTTCTAGCCATTATCGAGATTTTGATGCTCGACTTCGTCTTTCTGATGATGGCCCTAGCTGCCCTGTCGGCAACGCTGAGCACCACTTTCTTCGATTCTTTTATTGCGCAGGTTGTTCTCTTTGCAATTGTTAGTATCGCCCTTCTCTTGGGGCTCCGTCCGCCGCTTATCAAGCGCTTCCACCAAAGCTCACCCAATATCGCAATGAACTCCGACGGTCTGGTTGGCCAGGATGCCCTTGTAACCCAAACCGTCACCGATCAGACCGGTCTTGCCCGTATCGCCGGTGATACCTGGACGGCCCGCCCTGAAAGCAACCAGTTGGTTCTCCCTGAAGGGTCAACAGCAACCGTCGTGGCTATCCGTGGTGCAACCGCCTACCTAGCTCCTTACACTGCAAAATAACCTTTAACTTAAAGATTAAGGTCGTAACCAATGACAGCTTCAACTATCACCACAACCATCCTGCTTACAGCCCTCGTCCTCTTGGTGCTCATCACCCTGCTCAAGGCTGTGCGCATTATTCCTCAGGCCCGCGCTGGCATTGTCGAGCGTCTGGGTAAGTACCACACCACCCTCAACCCCGGCTTCCACGTCACCGTCCCCTTTATCGACCGCGTCCTGCCCCTCATTGACCTGCGTGAACAGGTCGTGTCCTTCCCCGCCCAGTCTGTCATCACCGAAGATAACCTGGTCGTCGGTATCGATACCGTGGTCTACTTCCAGGTGACCGACCCCAAAGCCGCGACCTACGAAATCACCAACTACATCCAGGCGGTAGACGAGCTGACCAGCGCCACCCTGCGCAATGTCGTCGGTGGTCTCAACCTCGAAGAAACCCTGACCTCCCGCGACCAGATCAACAGCGAGCTGCGAGGGGTTCTCGACAGCACTACCGGCCGCTGGGGCATCCGCGTCTCCCGCGTCGATATCAAGGAAATCCAGCCCCCGCACTCCATCCAGGACTCCATGGAAAAGCAGATGCGAGCAGAGCGTGACCGCCGAGCCGCAATCCTGACCGCTGAAGGCCAGAAGCAGTCCCAGATTCTGACCGCCGAAGGTGACTCCCGTGCTGCGATTCTACGAGCAGAAGGTGAAAAGCAGTCCCAGATTCTGACCGCCGAGGGTGACGCTAAGGCAGCTATCCTGCGTGCTGACGGTGAAGCCCAGGCTATCCAGAAGGTCTTCCACGCTATCCATGCCTCGAACCCCAGCCAGAAGCTGCTGACCTACCAGTACCTGCAGACCCTGCCCAAGCTGGCCGAAGGCGATGCTAACAAGCTCTGGTTCATTCCCACCGAGCTGGGCGATGCCCTGCGCGGTATCGGCAACGCCTTCTCACCCCTGGGCAATGAAGGCACACCTGAGACCGAGGAAGAATCTACCCCTGCGACTCCCCCGTCCTCGCCCCTGGTTGACACCCCGGTGATCCGTGTGACCCCTGAAGACCTCAACCCCAACCTCGACAAGCTCGACAGCGGCGTTGAAATCCCTCAGGAGGGCGAGCTCCCTACCGGCGAATCAGCTGAGGGCACAGACCCCCACACCCCCGGCGCCTAAAGGTTATAATGGGTATTTGGCCTGCACGGTTTACCCGCCTTTGAGTAGTTACAAACCTGCAAGCACTTCAGTCACCGTTTATGGAGGAAGAAAATGAGCGATCGCAGCCTGCGCGGTATGCGCCTGGGTTCACAGTCAATGGAAACCGAATCAGGCGTGGAGCCGGCTCCCCGCCAGCGTGTGGAATACCGCACCGAAGACGGTGAACGAGTCTTCGTTACCTTCGCGCAGGAAGCTGAGATTCCCGCAACCTGGACCGCCAAGTCCGGCAAGGAGGCCTTCCTGGTTTCTGGCGACGGCAAGGTTGAAGAGAACGCTGAAAAGCCTGTTCGCACCCACTGGGATATGCTCCTGGAGCGCCGTAGTGTCGAAGAACTTGAAGAGACCCTGCAGCAGCGTCTTGAGATTTACCGGGAGCGTCACGCCCTCTAGGCTATCCTCCCTCTAAGACCAAGGGCCCCGCCAGTTATCTGGCGGGGCCCTTGGTCTTTCAACTGCTATTACTTCTTGATGAGGGAGCGGACGCGCTCTGCTCGGGCGGTCAGGCCCCAGCGGGTTACCTTGGTCATGGAGTCAACGATGATGTTGCCGTCCATCTTGGAGCTACCGATTTCACGCTCTACGAAGGTGATGGGTACTTCTACAATTTTCAGGCCGGCCTGTTCGGAGCGCCAGGCCAAATCAACCTGGAAGACGTAGCCCTTGGAGTCGATGCCTTCGAGGTTAAGCTTCTGCAGGGCTTCGCGGCGGTAGGCGCGGTAGCCCGCGGTGATGTCTTTGACCTTGGTGCCCAGAATCAGGCGGGTATAAAGGTTGGCGCCGCGGGAAAGGATCTGGCGGTGCAGGGGCCAGTTTTTGGTTTTGCCGCCGGGTACGTAGCGGGAACCGATAGCTAGGTCGGCTCCCCCTTCGATTGCCTGCAGGAGCAGGGGCAGCTGTTCGGGCTGGTGGGAGCAGTCGGCGTCCATCTCAACGAGCACGTCGTAGCCAGCTTCTAGGCCCCAGTCGAAGCCTGCCAGGTAGGCGCCACCCAGGCCGTCCTTGACGGTGCGGTGGAGGACGTTGATGTGGCTGTCTTCTGCTGCCATGGAGTCGGCAAGCTGGCCGGTGCCGTCGGGGCTGTTGTCGTCGACGACGAGGATGTCGCAGTCGGGCACGGCTGCGCGCAGGCGCTCTACTACGATGGGAAGGTTTTCCTTCTCATTGTAGGTAGGAATCACGGTTAGTACTCGCATGCGGTCTCCTTGTCATGGCCCATCCGAATCGTGGGACGGCGTGTAAACCAGTTTTTCATTATATAGGGTGCAGGTGCCCGAGCGTGTATCGCGGGCCTGGGTCTGAGGTGACGCCTAGCCCACTTTGCGGCCGCTGCGGTACAGGCTGACCAGTTCAGGGCGGGGTACGTCGGGGGCCAGGACGGGAAGCAGCGGGGTTCGGGCGCGCGGGTCGGTGCTCCAGGCGGCTATGCGGCTGTCAGGGGTCTGCACGATGAGTTCGGTGATGGTCCAGAGGGCGCAGTGGGCGGGGGCTCCGGGCACGAGCTGGCCGGTGAAGGGGTTGGGGGCGGACGCGGCGCGGTAGACTGCGCGGGTGCAGGCGGCAAAAGCTGCGCGAGCCGATACTGCCTGTTCTGTCTGTGCGGGGTTGACGGCGGCGTTCACCAGTTCCCAGCCCAATAGCGAGGGTCGGGTACCGGGGTCTGACCCTAGGGTTACCGCAGCACCCGCAGCCAGGGCCCGGCCAAAGGCTTCGCCGGAGCGGTCGAAGTCACCTGAGAAACCGAGGGTGACCTGTAGGTTTTTGGCTTGTTCCAGGTCGCTGTGGTCTAGTTCGGTGAGACCCTCCAGGCTGGGGCTGATACGCAGACGGGTGAGCCCATCAAGAGGCGCCAGATGAGCCAGGTACTCCCCTACCTGAGCCGCCTCGGTGACCACCAACATGAGCTGCAGGCGCTTTTCGGCCAGCGAAGCCAGTAACTGCGAGCTAAGCTCTCCCGGGGAGGAGACAAAGATACCGCGGACGCCAGCGGGCAGTTCCCTGCCACCCTCAAGGCTGCCTACGGGAAGGTAGTAGTCAGCAGCTACCGCAGGGTGCGCCGCCGGGAGCTCCTGCGCGAAATCGGTGAGCAACAGGCGGGCATAACCGTAGCCAGCTGCCGCTAGCTCATCGAGCAGGGCGGGAGCGTCCGCCCCGGTCGTAGAAGCCGCCGCCAGGGCAAAGCTGGGGGTGACCAGGCGTCCGCCCAGCTCCTGCACGGTCATGGAGGAATCCGTGATGGAGCGGGCACCGGCGTCCTGCCCCACCCACTCCACCCGCCCCTCGTTCATGACCAGGGCGGTGGCAAAGGGGTCAGCAGGGCTGTAGACGGAGCCATCAAGCATGACAAGAGCGGGCATCGTTGCCGTCCTTTCAAAAACAGGGGTAAAGAAGATTAAAGCTGGGTTGCAACTACGCCGCGGCGCAGCAGGTTAATGGCTGCCTCGCACTGGGTGCGTAGCTGGGGGTCGGATGAGGCAACGTGAGCGATCTGGTCAAGGCTGTCGATGACCTGTTTAGTCCAGCGCACGAAGTCACCAGCAGCAAGATCGGTACTCTCGATAGCCTGGGCCAGGCTCTTCCCCCGGGCCCACTTATAGACGGGCCAAACCATACCAAAATCGGGTGAGGCAGTCTGGGGTAGACGGTGAAGTTTTTCGGCGTCATTGAGCTTGTTCCAGTGCTTCAGCACGGTCATCAGTGCCCCCTCAACCCCGTGACCGGGGTAGCGAGACAGCAAACCCAGCTCATCGCGTTTAGCCTCATAGACCAGGGCTGAGACCACCGCAGCGGTAGAAGCCGGATCAAGGCCCTGCAAGAAGCCGTCCTCAAGGCAGAGGGAGGTCAGCAGGTCCTTCTCGCCGTAAACCCGGCGCAGGGAGGCACCCCGGGCGGTGAGCACGCGACGCCCCTCGACTGTCTCAACGTAACCGTAGCTAGCCAGCAGCTGGGTAATACGCTCAAAGACCTGGGCGATAGTGTTGGTGCGGCGCTCAATCTGACGGCGCAAACCGTCGGTATCGCGTGACAGGCGGTACCAGCGCTCAGCCCACCGGGCATGATTCTCGCGGTCAGAGCACCCGTGGCAGGGGTGGTTGCGCAGGGCCCGGCGCAGCTCCTCAATCTTCTGTTCGTCCCCGCGCTCGCGCTCGTTGAAGTACTTCTTCTGAGACCCCGAGCGGGCAGGAAGCCCCTGATAGAGGGCCTCACGCATACGAGAGGCCATGTCCCGGCGGTCCTTGGGGGTCTTGCCGGTGAACTTCTTTGACACCTTAATCTTCGAAACCGGCAGAACAGGCCCGTCGAGGTCGCGGGGGTCGAGGCGGCGTAGCTGCGCCGCCATCGTCAGAATGGACGGGCGCGGGTCGTCCAGAGACTCGGCCCTGGCCAGCACCACGGCGGGGCCCGCATTACGGCCCCGGGGGATTTCGATGATATCGCCGGGCAGCAGGTCAAGGACGGACGCCACCGCCTGGGACTGCCGCAGACGGCTACGGCCCTTCTCGGCCTTTTTCTCAAGGTCAGAGAGGTCACGGCGGATGCGGGCGTACTCGGTAAAATCACCCAGATGGCAGGTCATCGCCTCTTCGAAACCTGCCAGAGCCTTTTCGTTCTTCCTCACCCGAGAAGCCACTCCCACCACCGACTTATCGGCCTGGAACTGGGCAAAGGAGCTTTCCAGAATCTTCTTGGTGCGCTCAGTGCCAAACTGGGCAATCAGGTTGGCGCTCATATTGTAGGTGGGCTTGAAAGAGGAATTGAGGGGGTAGGTGCGCTTCGAGGCCAGGCCCGCTACCTGCTGGGGCTCTAGTCCGGGGCGCCACATGACCACAGCGTGACCCTCAACGTCGATACCGCGGCGGCCCGCGCGTCCGGTCAGCTGGGTGTACTCCCCCGGCGTAATATCCACGTGGGTCTCACCGTTGAACTTGGTGAGCTTCTCTAGAACCACCGACCGGGCCGGCATATTGATTCCCAGGGCCAAAGTCTCGGTGGCAAAAACCATACGAATGAGCCCCTCGGAGAAGAGGGTTTCAACGACTTCCTTGAAGATGGGTAGCAGGCCTGCGTGGTGGGCTGCTACGCCCCTCATCAGGCCCTCACGCCATTCGTAAAAACCAAGTACAGCTAGGTCACTAGTCTCAAGGCCAGCGGTAGCCTCGGCAATATAGGCCCGGATAGCCTGGGCCTCAGCCTCAGTTGTCAGGCGAATGTCGGCGTCAATGCACTGGGACACCGCAGCGTCGCACCCCACCCGCGAGAAAATAAAACAGATGCCGGGTAGAAAACCCGCCTTGTCGAGGGACCGAATCATCTCGGGGCGGCTAATGCGCTGGGGGCGGACGGGTGCGCTCGCCTCGTCCGTGCCCGGTCGGTTCTCGCGGTCATAGCCCTGTGCCTTGTAGCCCTGGTTGCGGCTACGCTTGCCCTTGCCCAGGCGGGAGAAGGACTTGCCACCGGCCCCCCGTGAGGGGCGGGGCCGGCGTCCGACCCGTATCAGTTCCGGGTTGACCTCGGGCAGGTCGGTAGCAGCGGCGGCGTCCTCGACGGTGGTGTCGCCGGCAAAGAGATCCATGAGGTGGCGGCCCACCATTACGTGCTGCCAGAGGGGAACCGGGCGGTGCTCAGAGACGATAATGTCTGTCTGACCGCGCACGGTATCGAGCCAGGCCCCAAACTCTTCGGCGTTGGAAATAGTGGCCGATAGAGCAATGACAGAGATGGATTCGGGCAGGTGAATAATGCATTCTTCCCACACTGCACCGCGGGAGCGGTCAGCTAGGTAGTGCACCTCATCCATGACGACGTAGCCCAGGTTGGCTAAGGTGGCTGAGTCTGCATAGAGCATGTTGCGCAGCACCTCGGTGGTCATCACGACCACGGGGGCTTCGGAGTTAATGGAGGTATCACCGGTGAGCAAACCGACGGCGTCCTCACCGTAGGCTGCTACCAGGTCGTTGTACTTCTGGTTGCTCAGGGCTTTGATGGGGGTGGTGTAAAAAGCCTTCTTGCCCTGTGAAAGAGCCAGGTAGATAGCGAACTCACCCACAATGGTTTTGCCTGCCCCGGTGGGGGCAGCAACCAGCACCCCTCTGCCGTCTTCAACCGAGGTGCAGGCCTGGCGCTGGAAGTCATCCAGGTCGAAACTCAGGGTCTGCTCAAATCGGTAGAGGGCGGTCTTAGAGAAGGTGGCGCGTTCTTTGGCGCGCAGGTACTGTTCAGCGTAGCTAGCCATATGTCTAATCTTAGGCGCTAGTTTTCGAACAAGTGCGCCCCGCAGTCAGCTTTCGTTCCAGCGCGAACAAAAAACCGCCCCGGTGCTGTACACCGGGGCGGGGACGTTTAGGAGCGACCCAACTGGTCGAGTTCTTCGAGGCTGGTGGCCCGGTTGAGTTCTTCGTCGCTAAGACCTGCTTCTATACGAGCCCGCTTCTTAGCTCGGCGTTTATCGTTGAGGAGAGATATCCCAATCGCAAGGAAGAAGAAAAAGAGCAGAGGAAGCATGAGGTAGACCATGGACATGATTTCGCCGCCAGGCGCAGCCATAGCCGCAATGATAGCCACGATTAGCACTACCCATCGCCAGGACTTAAGCATCGCCTTACCGCTAATTAATCCAATGAAATTAAGACCAACCAGGAGAACCGGAAGAACAAAAGCGATACCGAAGGCAAGCATAAACTTGACCACAAAACTGATGTACACATCGGCTGTCAGTAAGTTGGTTGCACCGTTAGGGCTGAACTGGGTCAATGTTGAAATTGCGCTGGGGAGTAACCACCAGGCCAGGCCAGTTCCTAACAAGAACATCGGAAGTGCTGTAAAGGTAAAACCTAGTGTGTAGAGCTTCTCTTTTTTATACAGAGCCGGAGTGATGAAGGCCCAAAGCTGATAAATCCAAACGGGACTTGCAATAACCAGACCAATGTAGAGCGAAATTCGAATCATCTGGTCGAAAGGTGAAATTGCAGTGGAGTAGTTCAGAGCAGCAGTACGACCCTCTTCAGTGTTGATAGCGTACACCGGAGCACTGATAGCATTCATAAAAGGCTCATAGAGAAAGAATCCGCCAATAGCGCAGATTACAGTTGCTACTGTCGCTTTAATGAGGCGGTTGCGGAATTCGCGAAAGTGCTCGCCGAGGGCCATAGTGGCCTGGGGATTATTCTTTCGGCTGGTTGATTTAGCCATGGGTGCCTTCTGCTGAAACTCTTGGAGCCCATAAACCCGCACCCTGGTGGCCAGGGTACGGGTCGGGCGGTTAACTCACGAACGCTCTAGGGGTGAGAACTTAGTTCTGTGAGCCCTTGTTCTGGTCGGTAGTGGTGGGGTTATTGATGACCTCACCGGAAACAACGGAGTCGTTGGTATCGCCGTTTGCTTGGTTATTCTTATTGGAATCGCTCTTCAGGCCGTCGACTTCAGATTTGAAGATGCGCATGGACTGGCCGAGGCTGCGGGCCATGCCGGGGAGCTTGGGAGCACCGAAAAGGAGAATGACGATGATGACTAGGACGACCCAGTGCCAACCTTGAATATTCATTAGTATCACCTTTCTTGAAGACGTTTAAGGTCTCCGAGGAGTTGGGGCTGACCTAGTTCATCACGGCGCTGGGAGCGACGGCGAGCTCGGTCGAGCGTTCGAGTGTTTTTGCCCTGGATATAGTCTGCGTAGGCGGTTCCTACGGGGGTGAAAAGAGCCGGTTGAGGTTCTTCTCTGAGGGGCTGAGCGTGGCTAGCCTGCCCCAGTGCATCCGTAATGGTGGACTCCCACTCTTGGGCGGCGTCGAGTGCCCCCAAGGCTTTGCGGAAGACGCGGTATAGCAGCCAGGCTAGCAGGCAGAGCGAGCTCACGACGAGCACGGTCCACAAAACTATCCAAAACCACCAAGGCATAGTGACAATTATATAACCCAAGCGCCTTTAGTTTTGAGAATATGTTGCTGTGGGCTTGCACTGATTCTGCTGGGTGATGGGTTACCAGCGGTTACAGGGCTTTATCTTGACCGACTAGTCACCCAGCAGCTCAATCAGGCTAGCCCGCAGGTGGTCGGGGCTTAGTAGTCGGACGGTGGGGCCAAGATCTATCAGAAGTTGCAGGGCCCACAGCGTATGGGCAACCGGTATTTTGTAGAAGGTCACACCGTTTTCGTCGGCGATTTCAAGCGCATACCGCTGCAAAACGCTGTGGGTCTTTTCCCTTAGGGCAGGGGGTAGGCTTTTCGAAACGGCCAAAATCATCATTTCGGCAGCTACCTGCCCCTTGGTGAGCTGGGTGAGCCAGCTTCGGGGGCTGATCGGGGCGGACGCACCCTCCCCCTGCCCGAGACCGGTCTGGTAGGACCCGCTCAAACTATCGCCTTCAACAAGGCTCATGCTCAAGATCTGGTCAAGCCTAAAGTGCCGTACCTGACGGCTGAGCCGGCACCAGGCTTGCAGGTAACGGGGGCCGTTATCGACCATGAGAGCTAGCGGTTCAATCACGCGCTGGGTCATTGAGCGGTGGGAACGGTAGGTAATTTCGAGCGGTATCTTGTCGTCGAGAGCTCGCTGAATCATCGGGTCAAGGTCAGCCCGATAGACGCCCACCCGCTCAGGCATGGGAGCAACGTCGGGGGCGGCCTCCCCCGCAACCGAAGCCCAGACCTTCTGACGCAGGTGGCTGTAAAAGGACTCAGTATCGAGACTGGCAGATAGGTCCAGGGCAAGGCTGAGGACTAGTGCCTCGGTTTCGGTCAGGGAGACGCCACGGGTCAAGACCTGCTGCCGTCGTATGGTCACAAAGCCCTGAGAGTTGATGTCTAAAGCCAGGGATTCAAACCCTACGCTACTGGCTAACCCTTCTAACTGAATACGGGCTTTTGACTCCGTGGTAGAAAAGAAATCGGCCAGGGTAGCTAGCGGCAGGCCACCGGTGCTTTCCACCAGGGAGACCATCAGTAGAAGCCTCATCAGCTGATCAGCGGCGCTTTCACGCGACCGCTGGGCGGCTACCGGCTTCCAAGCCTTTGCACGCTCTGGAATTGCTAGGTCAGGCAAAGAGGTGTGCCAGGCCCTCAGCTCCTGCCGCAGCCCGGCTTCTTTCTCAGCAACCTTCTGCTGGTAACCCTGAACCACGCCAGCAACCTCGCTGCCTAAGGGGAGCAGGTGGGTGCGTCCGTCCTTTATAGCCTGCAGGGCAGACTCCACCAGCCCGTAGGAGGGGCTCAGCTGCGGCTCGTCCTCCCCGTCGTCCTCTGCCACCAGAGGCAGGCTGGCAACTAGCGGAACCTGCTCGGGCTCCAAGGCCGCCAGCTCCCGCACCATCGAAAAGGACGCCGGAGGTTCCGGCCCCTCCACCGCAAGAACAGCCAGGCCCGCAGCCCGGTCAAGCCGAAAAATACGCTGGCCCTGCCGGGCCCTATCCCAGCCCACCAGATACCAGTGCCCAAACCGTAAACCTAAGCCCCAGCAGGTAACCGTCCGCACCTCATCCTGGCCAGCATACTGAAAACTCACTCCCTTGCCCTCAGCCACCGCCGCCAGGCACTCAGCAACCCCGGGAACCGTGGTAAACCGGGCCGGCTCCCCCAGCTCACCGCCCAGGCGCTGGCCCACACTCGCCCCCACCTTCAGCAAGGCAGCCCGAGCCAAGCGCTCCAGCTCGGTGCCCTCCCAGGCCCTGGCACAGTGACTCAAAACCACCACATCCAAGGCAGAAAAATCAGCAACCGCCTGAGACTTGCTCTCAAGACGGTACACAAAACCCAGCTGTGACCGGTCAGCCCGCTCAGCTACCAGCTCAACACCCAAGGCTCGCAAGACCTGCTTATCCCGCTCAAACATACGCTCAAAAGCAGCATCTGTAGCGGCTAGATCATACCCCGGCACCCGCTGACGCAGGGCCTGTCGGTCCAGCCCCCAGGGGGCCGACGAAAGCACATCAAGCAGGGCAGCGGCACGTTCAACAGCTTTAGAAGTCACATACATAAAGATAGCCCCCGGCTCTTTCGAACCGGGGGCCAAACACGCCCAGGCAGAGACCAGGAGCAAGAATTAACGCTTGATGACGTCTACCAGGTCAACCACGAAAATCAAGGATTCGTTAGGACCAATAGCAGAACCGGCACCGCGAGAACCGTACGCCATCTCGCTGGGAATCTCCAGACGGCGACGTCCGCCCACCTTCATACCGAGCAGACCCTCGTCCCAGCCACGGATGACCATACCCACACCTACCTGGAAGCGCAGGGGCTCACCGCGACCCCAAGAGGAGTCAAACTCTTCACCGGTGGAGAAAGCAACACCCACGTAGTGAGCTGAAACAGTATCGCCAGCCTCAACTACCTCACCGGCACCCTCAATCTCATCGATAATAATGAGTTCTTCGGGGGTACCGCCTTCGGGGAAATCGATTTCAGGCTTAGTGCGGTCGAGATTACGCTGACCAAATGACATGGGGATAACCTTTTCTTGTTGGTAATGAAATTTATTCGCTGGCTGAAGCGGTTGCTTCAGCGCTCGCAGACTCAGAGGCCGATTCGGTGGCGGTAGCGCTGGCATCTGCGGTTGCAGTGGCGGACGCATCAGCTGAGGCGCTAGGGGATGCTGCTGCGGTGCGGGTAGGTGAGGAACCCAGAATATCTACCACGAAGACCAGGGCGCCTTCAGGGGCACCGCTGGTGGCGGCGTCCTCACCGTAGGCAAGTTCACTGGGGATAACCAGGAGCACACGGGAACCCACGGTCTTACCGGCCAGACCCTGCTTCCAGCCCTCGATCACACCGTTCAGGGAAAGAGCGGTGGGAGTAGCTCCGAAGTTGCCGTCGAACTGGGCGCCATCTGACCAGGTCACACCAACATAGTTGACATAGAGGGTATCGGTTTCAGAGACAGTGGCACCGGTGCCGGTAATCAGGTCTTCGGTGTAGAGCTCAGTGGGAGCGTCGCCGCGATCAGCAGACAGGGTCAGGGTAGCGGTGCCGTCGTCAGCTACGGAGAAGCTTTCTAGAGCTGAGGACTGCTTCTCGTTTTCAGTGCCCTCTGCGCTCTTGAGCAGCTTGCTGGAGACGGTGTAAACCTCAACGTTGGTGGCGGTACCCGCTGAAACGGTGGGGGTGGCCTCTGCTGTGGAAGTAGAGGTGGTGTCGATGTTGGTGGAATAGGAGAAGGACATGCCGACCTTAGAGCCGATCAGAATGTCGTAGAGCTCGGGAGCGGCATCCTTAAGTTCCTGACCCACAGGGATAATCATGGGCGCATGGGTGTAGGTGGTACCCAGGGAGGTGCCGTCTGCACCGTTAAAGACGGTGGCGTCTACCAGCAGGCTGTCGCCGTCTTCGATGGTGGCGCCGTCGCCGTCCTCAATCTTGTAGGCTTCGGTGCCGTTGGCAGCGAAGGGGGTTGCGAAAGAAACCGAGGGCTCAGCGGTGGCTTCGTTCATGGAGTAGGAAACATCAGAGAGGCTGCTACCGTCGCCGTTTCCACCGCAGGCGGAGAGGACGAGGGCGAGCACGGCGCCGCTGGATGCGATAAAGGCTGACTTTTTCTTCACTGGTTTCACTTTCGTTGCTGTTACGTTCACTGAAGGAACGCTTTTCTTCACCGCGTACATACTAGCGGATAGAGCTGGGTAGGTTCTGGTAATTCGCCCTATAGCCTAAATAAAGGGCGGGGACCAGGTATCGCCCGGCCCGAGATTGAGGGTTGCCAGTAGGTCGTCCATGGCCGCGTTTTCGGTGGCGAAGGGGTCCTTGCACATGACGGTCAGGTGGGGCTTGTTGTTGAGTTTCAGGTGCACCCAGTCCACGGTGAAGGGCTCGCCGGCATTGCGGGCGGCACTGATGAAGCGGCCGCGCAGGGAGGCCCGGGTAGCGGGCGGGTGTACGGTGGCGTGGGCAATATCATCGTGGCTGACCAGGTTCTTGACCAGGCCCTTGCGGGTGAGCAGCCCAAAGACACCGCGGGTGGGGTCTATATCGTGGTAGGCCAGATCAAGCTGCTGGATTTTGGGGTCATCGTAGCCGCTGGCCCCGCGGGCGATATAGGTATCGAGCAGCTTCTTTTTGATGGCCCAGTCGATTTCGGTATCAATGAGTGAAGTATCGCCGCTTTCCACCGCGTCGAGGGCCCGGCCCCAGAGATCCAGGATGTAGGGCACGTCCTCGTGGTGGGCCCCCTTCTCTTCGATGTAGCGGGTGGCGGCTGCCTGGTAGTGACGTTGCAGGGTCAGGGCGTTGGCTTCACGGCCGTCCGCTAGGGGGAAGGTGGCTGTGCCGGTCAGGTCGTGGGAGATGACGCGCAGGGCGGTGGCGGTGTCTTTGATCTCGAAGTTCTCGAGGGGGTAGTAGTCCTCAAGCATGCGAAGCACCAGGTCGGTGGCCCCGAGTTTGAGCAGGGTGGTGGCCTGCGACATGTTGGAATCCCCGTTGATGACGTGCATGCGACGGTAGAGCGAGGCGTCGGCGTGGGGCTCATCGCGGGTGTTGATGATGGGTCGGGCCCGGGTGGTGGCTGTTGATGAGCCCTCCCAGATGTAGTCGGCGCGCTGGGAGAAGGAGAAGCTGGGCTGCCCCTCTGGCCCGAGCGGACGTCCGCCCCACTGCGGGGGGCCTGCCGGGTGTACCTTACCCGCCCCCACCACAATCTGGCGGGTAATCAGGAAGGGAATCAGGGAGCGGACCAGGCGGGAGAACTCCACCTTGCGCTCTAGCATGTAGTTCTCGTGGGATCCGAAAGAGTTGCCCGCCGAGTCAACATTGTTTTTGAAGAGGAAGATCTGCCCCTGATAGCCCTCTGCTTCGAGGGAATCTTCTGCCTGGTTGACCAGGTCATTGAGCAGGTACTCCCCCGCCTTGTCCTGAATCAGGGCATCGCGGACCGAGGCGGTCTCGGCGGTAGCGTATTCGGGGTGGGATCCCACGTCAAGGTAGAGCCGCCCGCCGTTGGGCAGGAAGACGTTGGAGGAACGCCAGGTGTCTACCACCGGCTTGAAGAGCTTGCGGGCGGCCTCTTCTGGGGCCAGGGGGCCAAGCCCTTTCGGGATGTATCTAATGCCGAACTCGGTTTCGATGCCGAATATTCTGCGTTCCACGGGTCTTCCTTAGGCGTTGGGGCGGGTACTGGCTACGTGTGGGGGTTGGGCCTACTGGCCGCCCTTTTGGACGAAGCCTTTGACGAAGTCTTCGGCGTTTTCTTCGAGCACGCCGTCGATTTCTGCCAGCAGGTCGTCGATGTCTGATACTGCCTGCTCGTTCACCTCGGTGTTCTGGTGGGCGATGGCTACTTCTTCTACCTGCTGGGAGGTGGTTGAGGTGGTGTTCTGGCGCTGGATGCGGTCCATGATGTCTCTCTTTCTGTGGGGTATGACGGCTAGCTGTGCTGCTGGCCTGCCAGTAGGGCAAAAAGCTGGTCTGCGTGCTCTAGCCCCAGGTGGGGTTCAACGATTTCGGCGGTAAAGTGCTCGGGGTCATCCATGGTCAGGCGGTGCAGGTCGATGAAGAGCGGGTTGCGTACCGAGAGGGTGTCCCAGTTGGCTCCTACGACCTCGTCGGGCCAGGTGGTGATGAGCTTACCGCGCAAGTAGGCACGGGTGTCGCGCGGCGGCTCGGCCGCGGCCCGGGCAATCTCTTCGGGGCTGAAGAGGGTCTTCATGCGGCCCAGGGCTACCAGCTTGTGGTACAGGCCCTTGCCGGGGCGGACGTCCGAATACTGCAGGTCTATAGCGGCCAGCTTGGGGTTATCCCAGCTCAGGCCCCGGTCAACGTAGCCCTTCAGTAGGGCGTACTTGGCAACCCAGTCCAGGCGGTCGGCCAGGGACAGGGGGTTTTCCGCCAGGGCCTCTAGCACCTCGCCCCAGAGCTGCAGGATCTCGGCGGTTGCCTCATCGGGGTTGGTCTCTAGCGCGATGGCAGCATCGAGGTAGGCCCGCTGAATCTGCAGGGCGCTCATACTGCCCCCGCCCGCCAGGGGCAGCTGGGTGCTCAGGGTCAGGTCGTGGCTGACCGTGTGCATGGCAGCAACCGGGTCAGCCAGTTTGATGGCGGGAGCGGCCTTGGCCTCGATGAGGTTCAGCACCAGGGACATGGTGCCAAACTTGAGCAGGTTAGAGGTGTGCGACAGGTTAGCGTCGCCGGTGATCACGTGCAGGCGGCGATAGCGGTTGCTGTCGGCGTGGGGCTCGTCGCGGGTGTTAATCAGAGGGCGGCGAACGGTGGTTTCCAGCCCGACGGTGCGCTCAAAGAAGTCAGCGCGCTGGGAAATCTGAAAACCTGCCTGCTCCCCCGCTGTACCCAAGCCCAGCCGTCCTGCCCCCACCATGACCTGGCGGGTGGCGAAGAAGGGCAGCAGGCTAGCTGCCAGGTACTCAAAATCGACGGTGCGGGGCACCAGATAGTTCTCGTGGGAACCGTAGGACTGGCCCTTGCCGTCCGTATTGTTCTTGTAGAGGTTGACCGCGGGCATAGCCGAACTCTGGCTAGCGGTTACCTTTTCAATGGTGGCTACGGTTTGTGCGGCGATGTGGTCGCCTGCCGCATCCCAGAGGACGGCGTCGCGCGGGTTAGTCACCTCGGGCGAGGAGTACTCGGGGTGGGCATGGTCCACGTAGAAACGGGCCCCGTTGGGCAGAATCGAGTTCATGGTGACCGCGTCCCAATCGATACGCTCGGCAAAATGCCCGGCCTCGCTCAGGGCCTCTGCTGCGATGTCTTCGCTGGTGAGCACGTGGGCGGTATCGGTCAGCTGGGTGGGGTGGGCCTGCTCGCGCGGCATGTCGAAACCGCGAGCATCGGCTAACGGTGCTTCTGAACCGTACTCCCAGCGGGTTTCAAGGGCCGCTGAGAGCTCCTGCTTGAAAAGGGTGTCGTAGGTGTTGACCACAAAGGCAGAGAGCACCGTGGGGTTGGCGTGGGGCTTTTCCGGGGCGTGCACCCCGTACTCGGTCTCGGCCCCCATGATACGGCGAACAGTCATCGCTAGACCCCCGCTCCGGTATCGACGGCACGAGCCGGGGCTGCGTTAAGCACGCGCAAACGAATGTTGAGGGTGGAGAGGACGTCCTCAATTTCGCTGGCCTGGGGCACCTCGACCTGGTCCTCGAATTCTGCGCGCACGGCCTCAAGCAGGTGCTCGGTGCTGATGCCCTCAGCCCCGGTAGACAGGTAAGACTTAATCGCCAGCTTCTTAGCCTGATCGACGATATTGCGGATCACTGCGCCCGAGAGGAAGTCGCCCCTGAAGAGCCAGCGGCTCACGCCGTTCTCTAGATCAACGCTGATGTAACGGTTCGCCGGCTCAGCGGAGAAGAGGTGTTCAATGACCGTCTCAATCATGCTGGCAACAGCTTTCTGCTGGGACCCGGCTCGTGCCACCTCAGCCTGACTAATCGGCAGGTCCTCTGTCAGGTAAAGCCCGAAGATTTCGGCAGCGCCGGCCCTGTTGGGGCGGTTAATGCGGATCTTCACGTCCAAACGCCCCGGGCGCAGCACGGCCGGGTCAATCATATCTTCGCGGTTGGTCGCACCAATCACAATGACGTTATCCAGGCTCTCAACCCCGTCAATCTCAGCCAGAAGCTGGGGCACAATGGTGGTTTCTACGTCCGAAGACCGGCCCGAACCGCGGGTGCGGAAGAGCGACTCCATCTCGTCAAAGAAAACCACCACGGGGTGGCCCGCTCGTGCCTTGTCGCGGGCAGCAGAGAAGATATCGCGAATCTGTCGCTCGGTCTCACCCACATACTTATCCAGCAGCTCCGGGCCCTTGATGTTCAAGAAGTAGCCGGTCTTTTTACCATTCTCAGACCGCTCCGCAGCACGCGCAGCCAGAGAGTTAGCCACAGCCTTGGCAATCAGGGTCTTACCGTTGCCGGGAGGGCCGTAGAGCAAGATACCCTTGGGCGGGGTGAGGCGGTACTGGCGGTAAATATCGGGGTGCAGGAAGGGCAGTTCAACGGCGTCCCTAATCAGGTCAATCTGGTCACCCAGGCCACCGATATTGTCATAGGTAACATCGGGTACCTCTTCCAGCACCAGCTCCTGGGCATCGGTATGGGGAACCAGGGAGGTCACCATCTGAATACGCGAATCGTAGGTGACGGTATCCCCCACCCGCAGCTCGTCCGGGTCCAGAGCGCCCGAGATGCGGGCCACAGCCTTTGACTGGTTGGGCAGGTCAACCACCAGGTGATCGTGATCGAGCACCTCACGCACCGTCACCACATCACCGTAGCCCTCAAACCCCAGCGACACCACGGCCTGGGTCTGCTCGTTGAGCAGGACGGTCATGCCCGGCTTAACCTCAGCAATCGGCAGAAGCGGTGAACAGGTAATCCGTACCAACCGCCCGCCCAGCTGAACATCGAGGTGTTCCTCTACCTCAGCCGGAGTCTTCCCGTCCGCCAAATCCTGGTAGGTCATGGTGGCACCGTGAACCGCTAAGACCAGAGCAGAGTTCAGAGGAGGCGCAACCTCCTGGGCAAGCGCCATGCGCAAATGCTCAATCTCGTTCTTCGTCTTGGTCAGAGCCGTCACCAGCTTCTGGTTACGCTCGCCAGCCGCCCGCAACTGCCGATCCAGATTGCGGCGGTTATCGTTAGCGATATTGAGCTGCCGCAGAATACGCTCGTAATCTACCGACGAAACGGTTAAACGTTCACTCATGCTGGGGCACTTCCTTCTGGTGACGACTCACCGGTGAGTCAGAACCCCGCCACCCCAATCATCGGGTGGCGGGGCCGTCATGGGGTTTTAGTTTTCGGAATCCTGGTCAGCCTGCGCTGCCTCAGCCTTTTGGGCGGCGGAGGCGGCCTTTTCAGCCAGGTTCAGGGCATCGCGACCGGCCCGGCGGAGCTTACGGTCAGAGACATTGCGCTCGCCCAGGGCTGCGGGAGTCCAGGCGTTCATATCCTCTTCTGAGAAATCGGTCTTTGAGGCGCGGCGTTTGGGGGCCAGACGCTCTGCCCCGTCAGCTAGGCGGCGGGCGGTAATGAGGAAGCCGGTGTGGGCTACCATGCGGTGGTCGGGGCGCACTGCCAGGCCCTCAACGTGCCAGCCTCGTACCATGGTTTCGTGGGATTCGGGCTCGGTGAAGCGGCCATCGGCGCGCAGGGCCTCAGCCACGCGGGAGAGCTGGGTTACGGTTGCAACGTAGCAGATGATGACGCCGCCGGGCGCCAGGGCGGTGGCTACGGCGTCCAGGCACTCCCAGGGGGCCAGCATGTCGAGGACGGCGCGGTCTACGCTACCGGGTTCTTCAACCTCACCCAGGGCTTCTGCCAGATCGCCCAGGGTCAGCGACCAGGCGGGGTGCTCCCCACCGAAGAAGGTCTCGATGTTGCCGCGGGCGATATCGGCAAACTCTTCTCGGCGTTCGAAAGAGCGCAGGTGGCCGCTGTCCCCCACAGCCCGCAGCAGGGCGATAGAGAGGGCACCGGAGCCTACGCCAGCTTCAATCACGCGGGCACCGGGGAAGATATCGGCCATGGCCACAATCTGGCCGGCATCCTTGGGGTAGACCACGGCAGCGCCGCGGGGCATAGAAAGCACAAAATCCTTGTAGAGCGGGCGCAGGGCCTGGAACTTGAACCCCTCGGAGTTTTCAATCACGGTGCCCTCAACGTTGCCGATGAGCTCGCTGTGCTTAAAGAAACCGCGGTGGGAGTGGTACTCCCCGCCTTCAGCCAGGGTAATGGTGGTCATGCGTCCGCGCTCGTCGGTTAGCTGGACGCGCTCTCCCGGGCGGAAGGGGCCACGGCGGTTGACGCTACCGGTAGGGGTGCTCATAAGGTCAGATTTCTCTTTCGTTTTTGGTCTGGTTTCTTCTATTGTCTCAGAAAAGCGCGGTGGGGTCATTTAGATGAAGACGTGCCAGCGCCCACGGTGGCGAGCACCGCCTGAGTCATGGCCTGGGAGGTTACCAGACCTACGGGGGTGGCGGCGTCCATCACTACCCAGGTGAGGTTCTGCCCCCGCTGCTCTTCGGGCAGGCGGTAGTGGGCAAAGCCGCTGTACTCATCGAGGGTGTCGATGTAACCGGTCTGGATGCCCAGAGTGCGAGCTGCAAGGGGCTGGGCGATAGCGGCCAGGGGCTGCTGGTCAAGAGAGCCCAGCGAGGCAGCTAGGGTTGTAGGGTCAACTAGGGCTAGGGGGCGCACGGATGCTCCCTGCTGCTCTACCAGAAGCAGGTGGGATACGCCGTCCCAGCGCTGGTGGGCACCACCGATGCTGCTGTGCGGGTCAGCGAGCTGGGCGGGGACCATCAGGGCGGACGCCCGTAGGGGGTGGCGAGGGTCGGAATCCTGCGCGAGTTGTTTGAGGGAGTGGTTGGTACCGCTCCACAGATAAAAGGCCAGGGCAGCGGCCACCAGTAGTACCCAGGGGGATCGCCACAGGCCGGTAAAGAGCAGGGCGCTAGCTAAGAGGGCAAGGAGCAGAAGGCCCGTATAGGCCGTCACCCGGGTTGCCACCGACCGGCGGCCTACCAGGATAAAGACAAGGGCTTCGAGGGCATAACCGCCGTCGAGGGGGAAGGCAGGTATCAGGTTAAAAATACCGATAGCAAGGTTGACCTGGGCAGCTAAGGCGAAGCCAAAGAAGTCGGCGGAACCCGTCACCAGCCAGATAAGCTGGCACAGGGCCGCTACCGCAAAGTTCACCAGCGGGCCAGCCACCGACACCAGCAGTGAGGTCGCTGCCGAAGCGGTCTGCATCTTGGTCTGACCGCCCCACATATTCAGGGAGATGGACGAAATCCGCACCCCTCGGGCCCGGCCCACCGCAGCGTGCGCCAGTTCGTGGGCGAAGACTCCCAACGCCAGGGTACCGGCAACCACACCGGCAGCGAGATAGCCCTGCACCTCTGTTAAAGACCGCAACGACGCCAGGTTCATACCGTAACCCACCACAACCAAAGCCATGAGGGGGAACCAGGAGAGGCGCAGATATATTGGCGCCCCTGCGAAAGAACCAATCCGAAGACCCGGATGGGACGTCATACCTTTACCTCCTGAGCGCTACATTGCCGGAGCTGCCGCCCCGGAACTCTCTAGTCTATTGCCTGTAGAGGTTACGGCCTATCAGGGGTAGGATATGGGGGTGATTAATCAGCCCCTCCCCCTCAACGCTCTGAACCATTTCGCAAGCACCTCCACCCTACCGGCTCACGCCCCCACCGTGCTCCTGGTCGGTTTCGCTGGGTGGAATGACGCCGGTGACGCCGTTATCGACGCCTTCCGCGCGCTGTGGGAGCATTACCCCGCCGCACCGGCACCCGGCTTTGACGTGAGCGGCTGCTACAACTACACCGAAACCCGGCCTCTTCTGAGCATCGACGAGGACGGCACCCAGCGCATTACCTGGCCCGATACCGTCTTTACCGAGGCACACACCACCGCCGGCGTCCGCCTGCTCACCCTCTCGGGCCCCGAGCCCTCCATGAACTGGCAGGCCTACATCGAGCGTTTTAAAGACCTGGTGCAGCGAGAACAGGTTGACCTGGTTGTTTTCTGCGGGGCCCTGCTCGATGAGGTCCCCCACACCCGCCCCCTGCCGCTGAGCGTTACCAGCTATACCAGCAGCGTCCTCGCCTTAGAGGGCGTAGAAGCCAATGCCTACCAGGGTCCAACCGGCCTGATTGGCGTGCTGGCGTTCGAAGCCGGGCAGGCTCACATACCGGCGCTTTCCCTCTGGGTCTCGGTTCCCCACTATCTGCCTGAGCCGCCCCACCCCAAGGCAACCTTCACCCTGCTCTCTGCCCTCGAAGCGATTCTGGGCTTCCCCATGCCCCTAGAGCGCAGCGCAGACGACATCGCCAGCTGGAACCACCAGGCCGACGCCCTCATCGAGGACGAGCCCGAGCTGGCCAGCTACGTACGAACCCTAGAATCAATAGCTGAGGCCAACGACGATATCGCTGACCTCAGCCAAATAGATATTGCGGCCCAGTTCGAGAAATTCCTCAAGGACCAGGACGACAACTAGGCAGCAGGTGCCAAATCAATGCCCAGGCGGGCCATGAGCAAGTCGGCTACCAGCTGACCGCCGGCACCACCGTTCTCAAGGGTAGAGAGGGCCCACTGGTCAAGGGCAACCAGAGCGGCGGGAGTGTTGAGGTCGTCGGCAAGATGCTGGCGGACGCTCTCAAGCAGGGAAAGCGCGGCCTCATCGGCCTGCCCCTCGGCAGCTGTCGTAGCCGAGCGGTAGAGTTCCAGACGCCCCTGGGCCTTGGTCAGCAAATCTTCCTGCCAGAACCAGTCGGTGCGGTAGTGGTTATCCATAATCGCCAGGCGGATAGCGGCAGGTTCTACACCGGCAGCCCGCAGCTTCGACACCAGCACCAGGTTACCCAGGGACTTGCTCATCTTCTCCCCGTCAAGGCCCACCATGCCGGTGTGCATGTAGTGGCGGGCCATAGGCTCACCGTTCAGGGCAAAGGAATGGCTCGAACCCAAATCGTGGTGCGGGAAAATCAGGTCAGAGCCACCGCCCTGAACAGAGAAGGGTGCTCCCAGGAACTCACTCGAGATCACGCTGCACTCGATATGCCAGCCGGGGCGGCCGCGTCCTAACTCCCCCGCCTCCCAGGCAGGCTCCCCCGCCCGCTCAACGCGCCACAGCAGGGGGTCAAGGGCGTTACGCTTACCGGGGCGATCAGGGTCGCCGCCGCGCTCGCCAAAAATAGTCAGCATCTCTTCCATGCTGTAGTGGGCCACCTGACCCAGCGACCAGCCGCCTTCGCGGCCTTCACCCAGTTTCTGGGCGGCTTCAATATCGAAGTAGATATCACCGTCGGGCTGGGTAACGCCCTGCTCGTCGGTGAAACCGGGCACGCGGTAGGCCACACCCTCGTGCAGCAGTTTCTGCACAGCAGTCGCCACAGAGGGCACCGAGTCAACAACGCTCACGTAGTGGTCGGGGGCAATGACGTTCAGGGCCGCCATATCGGTGCGGAACAGCTCGGTCTGTTCCTCAGCAAGCTGCCGCCAGTCAACGCCGGTCGCTTCAGCGCGTTCAAGCAGGGGATCATCAACGTCGGTGACGTTCTGTACGAAGGTTACCTCTACCCCGGCATCGCGCCAGGCCCGGTTCAGCACGTCAAAAGCAACATAGGTAGAAGCGTGCCCCATGTGGGTAGCGTCGTAGGGGGTAATGCCACAGACGTACAGCCCGGCGCGGCTCTCACGCTCAAGAGTCTGTCTGCCTCCGGCCGCAGTATCAAAGACGGTGGGAAGGGGCGCCTGCCCCGGGAGTGACGGAATGGTGGGCTGGTCCCAAGCTCGCATGAAAACCTCACGATAGTCGATGTGCGCCTACCCAAAATAGCCTCGGGCGGCACTTTTTCTCTTCCTAAAACAATACCCGCCCGGAAAGGTATTTCCGGGCGGGTAAAAAGTGAGACAGGTCTACGCGGCGAGGACGCCGGTGCCCAGCAGGATGTACAGGGCAAGACCCAGGGCGATACGGTACCAGACGAAGATGCTGTAGCTCTTGTTGGAAACGTACTTGAGGAACCAACCAATAATCAGGTAGCCGACCACGAAAGCAACCAGGGTTGCAACCATGGTGGAGCCGAAACCGTAGTAGCCGGTGAAGCCCTCAGAGAAGCTGCCTGCCAGCTTGTAGAGACCCGATGCGAAAACTGCGGGGATTGCCAGCAGGAAGGAGTAACGGGCGGCAGCCTCACGGGTGTAGCCCATGAGCAGACCGGCCATGATAGTACCGCCGGAGCGAGAAACACCGGGAACCAGGGCCAGGGCCTGCGCGAAACCGTACAGAATACCGTGCTTGATGGTGAGGTCTTTCAGCTCGCGCTGTTCGCGACCGATACGGTCTGCAATACCCAGGAAGATTGCGAACACAATCAGCATGGTTGCGGTAATCCAGAGGCTACGGAAGGTTGAATCGATGTAGTCCTCCAGCAGGATGCCCAGAATACCAATCGGCAGGGAACCGATGATAATGAACCAGCCCATGCGGGCGTCCGGATCCTTCTTATCAACCTTGCCCACCAAAGAACCGAACCAGTTCTTGATGATGCGAACGATGTCCTTCCAGAAGAAGACCAAAACAGCCGCTTCAGTACCCAGCTGGGTGATAGCGGTAAAAGCCGCACCGGGATCCTCACCGTTCGGCAAGAACTGACCCACGATACGAATATGACCCGATGACGAGATCGGCAAAAACTCAGTTAGACCCTGGACGAGACCCAGGATGATTGCTTGTATCCATTCCACAGCAGAAAACTCTACGCGAGTCAAAGAAAAAGCACAGCACCGCTCGCGGTGCTGTGCTTGGAATAACAGGTAGAACCTAGATAACCGGTCTACTTCTGCTCTTCATCGAGGTAGTACTCCACCTCGTCATCGTCTTCGTCGTCTTCATCATCGAAGTCGTAGTCAAAGTCATCGTCGTCGTCTTCATCTTCGATGAAAACTTCGAGCGGTGTGACCTCTTCATAGGCGTCGAACAGGGCTTCTTCGTAGCGTTCAAAGGCGTTTGCGATGGCTACGTAGGTGTTGTCGACGGCGGCGTCGTGTTCACCGCGGCTATTGATAATAGCGTTGAGGTGCTCTTCGAGGGCGGCGGTCAGGTGAGCCAGTTCGGCACGAGGGTTATTACTCATACAGTAGACGTTACCCCCTTTCTCGGTAGGTGGGAAATACCGAGCGGTGAAAATTTGGTGAATCACACATAACAGTGCCGCCCCGCTCGGGTGGGAGCGGGGCGGCACTGTCTATAGGGCTAGGCTTCGGATGCGCTAGTGGCTTATCCGGTATTAGAAGCCCAGGGTTGCCAGTGAGGAGTTGATGGCGTTGGCTGAGGCGCGCAGACGCTCGATTTCCTCGTCGGTCATGGGGACGTCGAGTACGCGCTTGACGCCGTCACGGGAGACAACTGAGGGCAGTGAGAGAGCGGCTTCGCCCTCGATGCCGTAACGGCCGCGTACCTGGGTTGCGACGTTGAGTACGGCGTCCTGGCCGTGCAGGATTGCCTCTGCGATGCGGGTCGCTGAGATACCGATGGCGTAGTTGGTGGAACCCTTACCCTCGATGACCTTGTAGGCTGCACGCATGGCTTCCTCTGCCAGTTCTGCCTTGACCTCTTCGGTGAAGACCTTTTCGCCGTCTTCGTTGGTCCACTCATCAAGGGGAACCATACCGATGTTGGCTGCTGACCAGACGGGGAATTCTGAGTCGCCGTGCTCACCAACGATGTTGGCGTGAACTGACTTGATGGAGACACCGGCCTTTTCAGCAATCAGCCAGCGCAGGCGGGATGAGTCGAGCACGGTACCTGATGCGAAGCAGCGCTCGGTGGGCAGGCCGGTGATCTTCTGAGCAACAACGGCGAGGACGTCGCAGGGGTTGGTGACGATCATGAGGATAGCGTTGGGGGCTACCTCCATGACCTTGGGAAGCATGGACTTGAAGATGTTGACGTTTGCTTCTGCCAGTTCGAGGCGGGGCTGACCGGGCTTCTGGCGGGCGCCTGCGGTCACGATGATGAGGTCTGAGTCGCGCAGGATTTCTACATCGCCGCTGCCTGAAACTTCAGCTTCGTGGGCGAACATGGTGCCGTGGGCGATATCGAGGCCTTCTGCCTCAGCGCGCTCACCGGCGATGTCGTAGATAACGATTTCATCAGCTGCGCCGCGCAGGGTTGCTGCGTAGGCGGTTGCTGAACCAACACCACCTGCGCCGATAACGCCGAGCTTGGTGTTCTTCTTTTCGAGAGCCATGGGAGGTTCCTTTCAGCAGATGCTGTGGGGTTGTTTTGTGTTCGTTACATCTCAAGTATGCCAGAAAAAAATACGCTTTTATGTGGGTTTATCTGCTTTTCATTTGGGGTTTTGCTGACCTTTACTCAGAAAAGCCCACAAAACCAAATATGTGCAGGATGACCCTTTGTGAAAGCTCACACCCGGTCTTACGTAGATAATTTCAAGCTACCCTGCCCACTGTGGTGCACAAGACGCTTTCAGAAGGAAGTGTTTTTGCAGAACTGCACTTAAGCTTGTTAAGTTCGCGAACCCAAGACTACGCAACCGCCCGCCACAAGCGTCCGCGCACCGTAGACCAAGCAAAACCGCGCGAACCCACAATTCACTCCAGACCTAAAGGTTCGTCATGTCTACAGCACCAGCTACACCAGAGCAGACAACCGCCCAAGACCAACCCCTCATGACCCATCGGCAAATCATGCTGGTCATCGTCGGTCTTATGGCGGGCATGTTCCTCTCATCCCTCGATCAAACCATCGTCTCCACAGCTATCAGGACGATCGGTGATGACCTCCACGGCCTAGAACAGCAGGCCTGGGTCACCACCGCCTACATGATCACCTCCACGATCACCACCCCTATCTACGGCAAACTCTCCGACCTCTTCGGCCGCCGACCCCTCTACCTCTTCGGTATCGTCGTCTTTATTCTGGGTTCGCTTCTTTCCAGCTTCTCCACCTCAATGATCATGCTGGCAGCCTTCCGCGCCTTCCAGGGCATCGGTGCGGGCGCCCTCATGTCTCTACCCATGGCGATTATGGGCGACATGCTGGCTCCCCGTGAGCGCGCCAAGTACCAGGGCTACTTCCTGGCCATCTTTGGCATCTCCTCCGTGCTCGGCCCCCTCACCGGTGGCCTCTTTGCCGGTAGCGACGAAATTCTGTGGATTACCGGCTGGCGCTGGGTCTTCCTCATCAACGTCCCCATCGGCATCATTGCCCTGGCCATGGTCTGGAAGTTCCTGCACCTGCCCCGCATCACCGATGCTGCTCTCAAGCCCCGCGTCGACTGGTGGGGTGCAACCAGCGTTGTTGTAGCCCTGGTCCCCCTCCTGCTCGTTGCTGAACAGGGTCGCGAATGGGGCTGGACCTCCGCAGCGTCCATCACCTGCTTCGTCCTCTCCGCCCTGGGTCTAGCAGCCTTCCTCATCATCGAATCCAAGATGGGCCAGGACGCCATCCTCCCGCTGGCTCTCTTCCGCTCCGGTGCCTTCTCCATGTCGTCCCTTCTGGGCTTCCTGGTTGGCTTCGGCATGTTCGGCGCCATGATGACCATCCCCCTCTACCTGCAGATTGTCACCGGGCTAACCCCCACCGAGTCGGGCTTCGCAACCCTACCCATGATGGCCGGTATTATGACCGCCTCCATCGTGTCGGGTCGAATGGTCGCTAGCACCGGTAAATACCGCATCTTCCCCGTCCTGGGCACTGCCCTCATGGTAGTTGCCTACTACTACCTGACCTTCATGACAGCGGACCGCCCCCTCTGGTTCCTCATGCTGGGCATGTTCATCATGGGTCTTGGCCTGGGTCAGCTCATGCAGTCCCTGACCCTGGCAGCCCAGAATGCTGTTGCTCCCTCCTACATGGGTGTGGCGTCCTCCGCCGCCACCTTCTTCCGTCAGATCGGTGGCACCATGGGTACCGCCGTCCTGCTGTCGGTTCTCTTCTCAGCTATGCCCGGCAACATCATGAAGGCCATGGGCAACGAGGACGACCTGCGTTCGGGTCTTGACGCCGCGCTGACTCCCGCCGTGGTCTCCGCTCCTGAGAACCAGGGCATCATGGAGCAGATGTGGAATCAGATTGTGGAGCCCGCCCAGAGCTCTATCGCCTCTCAGCTCTCAACCGCCTCTGACCAGGCTCGCACCGCCGCCGACGATGCGGTCTACCAGCAGGTTTCTGCTGCGGTTCAGGCCCAGGTTGACGCTGGTGCCCTGCCTGCCGACCAGGCCCAGACCTTCATTGACGCCCAGGTAGCTGAAGCCACCCCTGCCGCTGAAGAGGCTGCCCTGGCATCTGCCGCCGAGCAGGCTCATGCGTCGGTTCAGGACGGCACCCTGGCCGTTGACTGGTCTGATGAAGCCCAGCGCTCCTACTGGGTAGACCAGCTCACCCCAACCCTGGCAGAACAGATTTCTTCTACCTCCACCGATGGTGAAGGCTCAGGCGTTTCAACCTCTGATACTTCTTACCTCACCGGTGCGGACGCCCGCCTCACCCGCCCCTTCATGGTTGGCTTCAACGCTTCAACTCTGTCGGTCTACTGGGTTGGCTTCTTTGCCACCGTTATGGCCTTTGTTCTGGCTCTCTTCTTCAAGACTCCCCCGCTGCGTGCAGCTTCGGGTCTGCAGGAGAACGCTCAGGGCAACAAGCAGGCTGAAGATGCCGCTGAGCCCCAGGCCGAGGTAGCTGAGCGCGATGTGCTCGATGTTCAGACCGTCTACACCGGCAGTATCCCCGTGGTGGAGGCTGTTCCCACCACTGCCGCGCCCCAGGCTCCCCTAGCGTCTGGCAAGAAGCCGCGGGCTGGCATCCTCGCCGCTGCTGCCGCAGGAACCCTGGCTCTAGCTGCCGCCCTGTTGAGCTGGCTGCGCCGCCGCTCCCGCTAGGCACTCTCGATAGCAGAAGGCCGGGGCCTGTCACCGAACTTGTCGGTGGTAGGCCCCGGCCTTTCTTTCAGGTTCTGACTAAACGGGATTTGCTGAACGAGGTGCCCCGATTCCGGGATCAATCTTGACCGGGCCGTCCTTACCCGGGCGTACCTCAAAATCAAAAATTTCGGTGGGGATATAGACGGTAGCGCAGGAGTTAGGAATATCAACAACGCCAGAGAAACGCCCCTCGATAGGGGCCGCACCGAGCAAGAGATAGGCCTGCTCCGGTGAGTAACCAAACTGGGTTAGATAGTCGATAGCGTGCAGGATTGCTCGCTGATAAGCTAGCTGGGAGTCCAGGTAGCGCTGCTCGCCTTCCAGGGTCACCGAGGTTCCAGAGAAGGCAAGCCACTCTGAATAGACGGGGCCTCCGCGACCCGGCATGAAGATAGCATTTTCTGAGACACCGTATTTTTCCATGCCACCCTTGATGATGTCGACGTGCAGGTCAATGTAGCCGCCCATTTCGATAGCACCACAGAAGGTAATTTCGCCATCGCCCTGGGAGAAGTGCAGGTCACCCACCGATAGGTGCCCACCGGGCACGAAGACCGGGTAGAAGATGCGGGACCCCTTAGTGAGGTTTTTGATGTCCTGGTTACCGCCGTTTTCACGAGGTGGCGCGGTACGTGCGGCTTCTGCGGCGACCCGCTGATACTGGTCTTCACTCAAAGAACCAAGAATAGCTCCATCCGGTTCAGGTGGTAGGGCAAGCGGTGGTACGCGTAGCGGGTCAGTAGCAATCAAATCCCCTTCGCGCTTATTCCACTTGGCAAGCAGCTGCGCCGACGGGGCAGTTCCCATGAGACCGGGGTGCACGATACCGGTGAACTTCACTCCAGGAATATGGCGAGAGGTGCACTCCCCTCCCTTGAAGTCCCAAATTGCCTTGTAAGCGTCCGGGAACTGGTCGGTGAGGAAACCACCGCCGTTATTTTTTGCAAAAATACCGGTGTAACCCCAGCCCTGACCGGCTATCGGACCTTCTTCCTGAGGAATGGGCCCGACGTCAAGAATGTCGACAATGAGCAGGTCTCCTGGCTCCGCACCTTCAACCGCGAAAGGTCCGGCAAGGGCGTGGACGGTGTGGAGCGGGGCGTCCCGGACGTCGTCGGCCGAGTCGTCGTTTTTGATAAAACCATCGAACCATTCCCGGCAGTCTGCGCGGAAAGAGGTTCCCGGTTTGACGGTTGCTACCGGCGGAATTTCTGGGTGCCAGCGGTTATGGCCCAGTTTTTCTTGCTGGTCAAAGGGTTTGCTGGAATCGAGGGGAAAGAGATTAACAGGCATGACGGGCCTCCTTAGGGGCGAGGAAGTAGTCTGTGCTTGGGGTTGAAGGTGATGTTGGGGCGGGACGCGGGGGTAGGCCTACCGCTGATAACTTGGGGCTCATAGGCGCTAGCTTGAGTTGATTCAAGCAGCCGCCCCTGCGGGGTATTGAGACGAGACAAACCCACACCTGACATGAGTTTGCGGGATGGCTCGGCACAGGTTGGGCAGGGCACCGAACGGGGCACCGTACTCATGGGGTGACTCTGTTCAAAAACTCCGCAGGCTGGGCATTTGTAGTCGTACAGCGGCATAGCTTCCCTCACTGATTAGGCCATCACCTTACTTATAGGTGATGCTTAACACAAAAATAGGCCCGGTTGATCCTAACCGTCAAGAGGTCTGCTGTAAATCTCTGGTGACAACCGTGTTACGTTCCGCAAAAGCTCGTGAAGAAGCGGGACTCGGCAGGAGCGCCCTCCAGGTAGTCCAGGCCGGAATGACGCTCAAAGGGGTTACTGACGGCTTCCAGCAGCTCCTCAAGCGGTTGCCGATTCCCGCGCTCCATCTGCCGTAGGGCAGCGTCGAGGGCTAAATTTCTGGGGATGTAGAACGGGTTATGTGCCAGCATGAGTTCCGTCGCCCGTTCAGGGGTAGTACCTGTAGCGCTCTTCAGTTCTTCCCACCGAGCCAACCAGCCCTGCCGTTCTTCCTCCGGTAGCAGGCAGGTTCCTTCAGCCAAAGACCTAAAGAACCCTGTAAAGTCCAGCGCGTGGCGCTCCAGTAGCCCAAGAGTTGCCTGCCCGAATCTACCCACCTGAGCGCGGACGTCCTCACCAACCCCACCCAGGTCAAGCCCCAGCTTGGCAGCAAAAGCAGCTATTTGCTGCTCCACCACTTCATCTTCGAACTCCGAGATCACCTCGGTGGCTAGGTGGATTGCCCGGTTCGGGTTTTCAGGGTCGATGATATCGAGCAGGGTTTCGGCAAAACGGGAAAGGTTCCAGGCGGTAATGCCGGGCTGGTGGTTGTAGGCGTAACGGCCCTGGCGGTCGATAGAACTAAAAACCTTGCCGCGCTCAAAAGCATCGATGAAAGCGCAGGGGCCAAAGTCGATAGCCTGGCCGGAAATAGTCACGTTATCGGTGTTGAGCACCCCGTGTACGAACCCCAGCGCCTGCCAGCTAGCTACCAGGTGAGCTTGCCTCTGCGCCACAGCCTGAAGCAGGGCAAGGGCCCGCTCACTGCGATTTTCTCCCGGGGTGAGGTCGGAGTAGTGACGAGCCAGGGCATAATCGACCAGCTGCCCCCGCACCTGAGGGTCGCAGTGATACTGGGCAAACTGGAAGGTACCTACCCGCAGGTGGCTGGCGGCAACACGCAGAACCAGCCCCGCCGGTTCCGGTTCAGGTGCGCGGCGCTGCACCTTCTCTCCGGTCTCAAACACAGCCAGGGCCCTGGTAGTCGGCAGACCGAGCGCATGCAGGGACTCCCCGATGACAGCCTCGCGCCAGGCCGCCGACAGTGGAGCCTTGCCGTCCGAACCGGGGCGAGAGAAAGGCGTCCGACCACTGCCTTTGATGTGTAGATCGCAGCGGACAACCCTACCACTTTCTTCCCGCGCGGGGATAGCCAGTTCACCAATGAGGTGGGCCCGCCCGTCACCCAACACCGGCGAGAGCTGCCCGAACTGGTAGCCCGAGTAGGCCAGGGCGACCGTGGGGGCCTCTCCCCTGCCCGTCATCCAGGCTAGACCGGCGTCAGTGCGCAACCAGGTCGGATCCAGCCCCAGGTCGCGGGCAAGATTCTCGTTGAGCCAGGCCAGGCGGGTACCCTGCGGGATATCCGGCTGGGCAGGGCGGGTGAGGTCGGGGAAGGTCTCGCTGTAGGTATGGTCAAGGAGCGGGGCGGACGCACGGGGTTCAGTAGGCTGCATAGGGCTAGTTTATCGCCCGGTCGAAGGCTAGAGAGACTGGCTTGGAGGCTGGGAGCTGCCACCGATTTCAAAATTTTTTAAAGGCGCCAGCCGAAAATAATCAGTTTAACTGATGAGTAAAGTTGATAATCTACCGGGGTATAAAATTCCGCCAGGGCCTGATTTGC
>NZ_JBOEQD010000018.1:0-32771 GCF_050689125.1 Rothia sp. L_38
ACCCGCGGGCGGGTCTGGGGCCAGGGCAGCTCTTCAGCGCGGTAGCCAAGGGCTAGCATGGTGACGATGCCTTCGGTTTCGGGGTCGATGATGCCGTGGTCGGCTAGCAGGGCGTTGGCTTTTTCGGCGTTGAAGCCTTCGATGGGGCAGGAGTCGATACCGATGAGGGCGGCGGCGGTCATCATGTTGCCCAGGGCGATGTAGGTTTGCTTGGCGGACCAGTCGAAGAGAGTGCGCTCGTCGGTGAGCCCCATGTCGTTGACCTGGAAGCTCTTGTAGGTTTCGAGGGCTTTGGCGTGGTCTTCGGGGGAGAGATTGCGGGAGGCAAGTGAGGCCTGCATGTGGGGGCCGTCGTGCTGCATGTTGCGCTTGGCTAGGAGCAGGACGAAGTGGCTTGCGCCGCCGAGCTGACGGGCAGCTCCCCAGCTGAAGGGCTTGAGAGCTTCACGGATCTCGGGGTTTTGCAGGACGACGAAGCGCCAGCCCTGAGCGCCGACGGAGCTGGGGGAGAGGCGAGCGGTTTCGAGGATGTAGGTGATGTCGTCGTCGCTGATTTTCTTCTCGGGGTCGAAGAATTTGATGGCGCGGCGGTGCTGGGCGGCGTCGAGGACGAGCTGCTTGATGTCTTGGTTCTGCACGGGCTGTACCTTTCGTGATAGGCAGAGGATTGCTTCAGGGGCAACAAGCGAGAGAGTAGAGTTATTCCGGACTGTAGGTAAAATTGGAAGCTCATTTGCGAGCTAACGATCCCCGTAGTGAGTTCGACAGGCATAAATAATCAGAACGGTACGCCCGTCAAGCTCAGTAACCTCATAAACCAGTCGATGCGTCTGATCAATTCGTCGCGACCATAGCCCAGAGAACTCCCCTCGCAAGGGCTCAGGTTTCCCGATACCAGAGAATGGTCCGTTCCGTGTGATGTCCTTGATGAGGGCATTGATACGTTTGAGAGTCTTTCGATCTTCAGACTGCCAGTAAACATACTGCTCCCAGGCTTCATCTGACCACAGCTTATTCATCAATAAGCTCGCGTTCTGTGAGATTACCTCCCTTAACCTGAGCAACCGACCGGCGCAACATACTCACATTAGCCTCGGAATAAAACGGATCAATCGATACCTCAAAGGGAATCCTCTGCTCCCTAGTCATTTTCTTCGCAAACATCGAAAAGGCAGCAGAAACCGTAATTCCCAGCTCCTGACACAAGACCTCAAGGTCCCTCTTAGTCTGCTCATCCAAACGAACATTCACCACACTAGTAGCCATAACGTCCACCTTTCGTATATTCAATGTGTACTCATTGTATGTCTTACCAGTGGTAACTGGAAAGGGTGCGGCCCATACCTCCTTCTCCTTTCCACCCCACCGCGTCCTTCCCCACAAACCGCTAGAAAGAGGTCTTGCAGGCTGCCCCAATTCGGTGTGCTCTTACACGGTCGCGCGCTCCCGTCCGCACACCTCATCGTGCGACAATAGACCCTATGGACTTCAAAGAACGCCTCAGCACCCCCGTCGTCATGGAAAACCCCCAGGCAGACCGCGTCAAAGACATCGCCAAACTTGCCACCCGGGCAGCCCGCACCAAGACCGGGCACTTCCTGGTCGAGGGGCCGCAGGCCGTCCGCGAAGCCCTCAAAGCCCACCAGATCAAGCCCCTGCTGGACGCCGTCTACATCACCGAACGCGCCTTCGACCGCCACCCCGACATCGTCGACCTGCTCGAAGAAGTTCACGGCAGCCCCACCCCTGAGCCCGGCCGTAAGGTCTTCATGCGCATGGTGACCGAGCCCGTCCTCGCTGCCATGGCTGAATCCGTCAGCCCCCAGGGCATTATTGCCGTCGCTTTCCAGAACGACATCGCCCCCTCCGACATCTGGGGCGAAGGGGCCATCAACCCCAAGCTCATCGCCGTCCTGGCCCGTGTGCAAGACCCCGGCAACGCTGGCACCATCCTGCGGGCTGCCGACGCCGCCGGTGCTGACCTGATCGTCACCACCAAGGGCTCCGTTGACCTCTACAACCCCAAGGCAGTGCGCTCCACCGCAGGCTCCCTCTTCCACGTACCCGTGATCCAGGGCATCGACCTTGAAGATTTCGCCGAGGACGCCAAAGCCCAGGGCATCGGCGTCCTTGCAGCGGACGGCTACGGTCGAGTCTCCCTCGACGACCTCCAGGACGCCGCCTTCGCCCTGCGCAACGGCGTCGAACCCCGCAAGAAGGTTAAGTACGACCTGGCCAAGCCCACCATGTGGCTCTTTGGCAACGAGGCGGCTGGCCTGAGCGACGAAGAAAAAGCTGCCGCCTCCCTGCGCGTGGCCGTGCCCCTGCGCGGTGCCGCCGAATCGCTGAACGTCGGCATGGCGGCTGGCGTCTGCCTCTTCGCTTCGTCCCTGGCCCAGAACCGAAAGGGCGACTAGTGGGGGAGCAGCCTACTGCCGTCTACCCGGTGCAGGTGGTCGGGGCAGCTATCGTCGATTCTTTGACCAGCCCCACCCGCCTGCTGGTGGGTCAGCGCTCGGCCCCACCGGCGCTGGCTGGCCTGTGGGAGTTTCCCGGTGGCAAGGTTGAGCCCGGTGAAGCCTGCGAGGACGCCCTGCTCCGTGAACTGGGCGAAGAGCTGGGCATCACTGCCCGGCTCGGTACCGAGATTATTGGCCCCCACCCCCAGGGCTGGGTGCTGAACGAGAAGGCCGCTATGCGGGTTTGGTTTGCAGAAATTGCGGACGGACGCGCCACCGCCCTGCAAGATCACGCTGAGTTACGCTGGGTCCAGCTTGATGCCGCGGTGCTGGAGCTGCCTTGGATTCCCGCTGACTTTCCTATTGTCGAGGAGCTGCTGGCGGGCGTTCGCGCCGCCTAACCTGTAGCGGAGCGTAATAGAACTCGCCTCGGTGAGAATATAAGGTGTCTGACTTTTATCTCCGGTATGATGTGTAGTACGCAACACATCTTTCACATGGAGGTTTAGACATGTCGCAGACACCCTACGGAACTAACGACCACTCCGCACCGAACGACACCCAGGCCATGTATATGGGTGGCCAGCCCGGATTCGGGCAGCAGCCGGTAGCTCCCGACGCTGAGCAGAAGCACAAACGCTCACAGGTCATTCTCTTAGCTACAGCTGTTGTTTACCTGCTGGTGCAGGTACTAGGCTACGTGCTGGCACCCGCAACTATCGATGTGCTCGGCGAGACCGTGCCCACCGACCAAAACCCCGTGACCACTGTGGTGGGAACCGTTATTGGTCTGGCACTTTTTGCTCTGGTGTACTTCCTCATGGCTAAGTACAAAAAGGCTGGTCGTATCACCGGCTATGTTTTCGCGGGTCTGGGAATTCTTGGTGCAGCCTTCTCGGCGCTGGGCTCAATCTATATTTCGATTATTGTTGTTGCACTCTGCGTTCTGTGGCTGGTTCTGGCCATCGTCTGGATTGTTGCGGTATCGAATAAGTCCGTTGCTTCAATCCTGCGCTAGGTTTCAAGCTCTAGCTGTGATGGGCCCTCCGGTTGAGCCGGAGGGCCCATTTCTGTGCGCGCTTCATAATCTTGAACCGTGACCGGCTAGTTGTTACGCTAAAAGAAAGGAGGCTGATGATTTATGAAAGAAAAAGAGAAACAGCAACTGGCTTTTAGCAGGGGAGAAGTGCCTACGGTTATCCGGGTAATGCAGGGCATTTTAGTGCTGTCGGGCATCGCCTATCTGACGCAAATGGTTACTTCCCTTGATGTCAGCGACGCACGGGGAGTCGTAAGTGCTGGTATTTCAATTGCCATCACCTTCCTGCTATATATCTGGGTTATCCGCCGCACCGGCACCTGGCAAAAAGCAGGAGCTGCTAACCTGCTCGGGTTTGTCTGTACCGTCATCAGCACTGTTTCGCTTCTTTCGCTGGTCTGGGTTGCACCTCCTGCTGCCGGTGCAGTGGCTATGACCGGGTTCCTGGTGTGGTCTCTAGCCAACCTCACCTGGCTTGCCCTAACCTTCACTCCTAGCGCCAGGGCTTTCTTCGAGAGGGTAAGGTGAAGCAGGCTCGCAGCGAAGCTGCTGGCTCGGTGGCTGGCGTGAATCGCTAGTGAGCGTTAGCGAACCAGCGAGAGGGTCTGCAGCGAGCGCGAGCCTGATTCACCTTCCGGTAAGTCTTTTCTCATTAGATTCGCATCGTTCACTAGCCAGACAGCCTCAGCGCCCGGTCGGTATTTGCACTAAACTATTGTCTTGATGCCCTGGGTGCGGTAAGCACCCGAAACCCACATTGTGAAGAGAAGTGCAGATGACTGATTCTTTGCCCGAGGTGCCTGAGAACCCCACACCCTTCCAGGTGCTGGCTAACATTCGCGCCATTCTAGAAAAAGACCCCGAGAACGGTCTGGCGACCGTCCGCGAAGCCTTCACCGCCGAGTTTGAACGCGCACAGAAGGAAATCGCCGAGAAGACCGCTGACTTTGAAGAACTCAAGCGTGTGCGCCTGGACTTTACCGGCGAGAAGGCCGGTTTTACTCTGGCTAATAAGCAGATGCGCGATCTGCGCAAAGAGCACAAGGCTGAGGTCGGCAAGATTATGGGTCAGGTGCGCGGACGCCTGACCAAGGCTCTTGAGGCCCGTAACGCTGAGCTGGAAGAAGAGCGCGACGCCCGTATTCTGGTTGAAGAGGCTGTGGACGTCACTGCCCACACTCCCCGCCGCCGTATTGGCGGCCGCCACCCCATCAGCGTCCTGCAGGAGCAGATGTGCGATATCTTCGTGGGCATGGGCTGGGAGATTGCCGATGGCCCCGAACTTGAATCAGAGTGGTACAACTTTGACTCGCTGAACTTCAAGCCTGACCACCCGGCCCGCGAGCTGCAGGACACCTTCTTCGTGGAGCCCACCAGCGCCCACCTGATGCTGCGTACCCACACCTCCCCGGTGCAGATGCGATCCCTGCTCTCCCGCGACCTGCCCCTCTATGTGGTCTGCCCCGGCCAGGTCTACCGCACCGATGAGCTCGATGCTACCCACACCCCGGTCTTCCACCAGATTGAGGGCCTGGCCGTCGATAAAGGCCTGACCATGGCTGACCTCAAGGGCACACTGGAGCACATGGCCCGCGCCATGTTCGGCGAAGAAGCCAAGATCCGCCTGCGCCCTAACTACTTCCCCTTCACCGAACCGTCCGCTGAGCTGGACGTCTGGCACCCGGACGCCAAGGGCGGCCCCCGTTGGATCGAGTGGGGCGGCTGCGGCATGGTCAACCCCAACGTGCTGCGAGCAGCCGGCGTTGACCCCGAAGTTTACTCAGGTTTCGCTTTTGGTATGGGCATCGAACGTACCCTCATGTTCCGCAACGGTGTGCAGGATATGCGCGACATGATTGAAGGCGACGTCCGTTTCTCACAGCAGTTCAAGATGGAGATCTAACCCATGCGAGTACCCCTTTCCTGGCTGCGTGAATACGCACCCGTCCCGGCCGACGCACGCGCCGAAGATGTCATGGCTACCCTGGTCACAGTTGGCCTGGAAGAAGAGGACGTCCACCGCCCCACCGATGAGCTGACCGGCCCCATCGTGGTGGGTCAGGTGCTCTCCATGGAGCCCGAAACCCACTCCAACGGCAAGACCGTTAACTGGTGCCAGGTGCGCGTTGTGCCCGAGGGACAGAAGCAGACCCTGACCGGCAAGGGCATTGAAGAGTCCGGTGTGCAGGGCATTATCTGCGGCGCCCACAACTTCAAGCCCGGCGACAAGGTTGTAGTGACCCTGCCCGGGGCTGTGCTGCCCGGCGGCTTCGCTATTACCGCCCGCAAGACCTACGGCCACAAGTCAGCCGGTATGATTGCCTCCGTCAAGGAGCTCGGCATCGGTGAGGACCACGGCGGCATCCTGGTGCTCTCCACCCTGGGGCTTGACCCCGAGGTCGGCACCGACGCCATGGAGCTGCTGGGTCTCTATGACGAAGCTGCCGAAGTCAACGTCACCCCCGACCGCGGCTACGGCTTCTCCATTCGCGGTATCGCCCGCGAGTACTGCCACGCCACCGGTAATGTCTTCGATGACTTTGTGCTCGATTTGGCTGCCAAGGCCCCTGCCGCCAACGGTTCCGGCCTGCCTGTCACCCTGACCGACTCTGCCCCCATTCACGGTAAGGACGGCGCCACCCGCTTCGTTGCCCGCTCGGTCAGCGGCGTGGACGCGACCGCCCCCGTGCCCACCTGGATGTCCTCCCGCCTGCGCCTGGCGGGCGTCCGCTCCGTCTCCCTGCCGGTGGATATCTCTAACTATGTCATGCTTGAAACCGGCCAGCCCCTGCATTTTTACGATGCAGATAAGCTAACCGGCGGCATTACCGTGCGCCGTGCCGAAGCTGGCGAGAAGCTCACCACCCTGGATGAGAAGGAACGCGAGCTTCACGCCGAAGACCTGCTGATTACCGACGAGTCCGGCCCCATCGGCCTGGCCGGTGTCATGGGTGGGGCCTCCACCGAGGTCTCCGACTCAACCACCCGCATCGTTATCGAGGCAGCCCGTTTCGATGAGGTTTCCATCGCTCGCACCGCCCGCCGCCACAAGCTCTCATCTGAGGCGTCCAAGCGCTTTGAACGCGGCGTTGACCCCCAGATTCAGGCAGCTGCCGCCCAGCGGGCCGTTGACCTGCTGGTTGAGCTGGCCGGTGCTACTGCCGACGAGGGCGTGACGGACGCCGGTGGCAGCTTTACCCCCACCGTCATCTCCCTGCCTGCCGACTACACCGCAGGCCGTATCGGCATCGACTACACCCAAGAGCAGATTGTTGGCTCCCTGGAGCAGATCGGTGCCAGTGTTGAGGTCGCTGAGGGCTCCTACGAGGTCACTGTGCCCTCCTGGCGCACCGACCTGGGCGCTAAGGAAGATCTGACCGAGGAAGTTGCCCGTCTGGTCGGCTACGACCAGATTCCCTCCACCCTGCCTGTGGCCCCTCCCGGCCGCGGCTACACCGTCGAGCAGACCCTGCGCCGCCGGGCTCTGAACGCCCTGGCAGCATCGGGCCTGACCGAGGTCTTTGCCTACCCCTTCGTCTCTGATGAAGCTAACAACCTCTGGGCGTCCCCTGTCGCCGGTGAAAAGGTGGATTCTATCCGCCTGGCTAACCCCATCTCGTCCGCCCAGGGCTGGATGCGCCGCTCCCTGCTGCCGGGCCTGACCGAGGTGCTCTCCCGCAACCTCTCCCGCGGCTTCAAGAACCTGGCCATCTACGAGACCGGTTCTGTCTTTATTCCCGGCACCCAGCTGGGGTCAGCCTCAATCCCCGGTCTGGGCGTCAAGCCCGCCGACGAGGTTCTGGCCGACCTGAATGCCGGTATCCCCGACCAGCCCCGTCACATCGCAGGCCTCTTCTCCGGTGCTGAGCACGATGAAACTCCGGGCGTGACCGCCCGTGCCTTTGACTGGCGCGATGCCCTGGACTCCGTGCTCCTGGTTGCCGATGCCGCTGGGGTGAAGCTCACCGTTGTCAATGGCGAGCACCAGGCCTTCCACCCCGGCCGTACCGCCGTGCTCAAGAACGCTGCCGGTGACGTCATCGCCTACGCCGGTGAACTGCACCCCAAGCTGCTGGCTAAGCTCAACCTGCCCGAGCGCACCAGCGCCTTCGAGCTCAACTTCACCGCCCTGATCGCTGAGGCAGGCGAGGCGGTGCAGGCCACCGGTATCTCCGGCTACCCGGCTGCCAACCAGGACGTCGCCCTGGTCGTCGATGCTACGGTTCCTGCCGCTGACGTTGCCGCCGCCCTGGCCGAGGGCGCAGGGGAGCTGCTCGAGGACGTCCGCGTCTTTGACGACTACCGCGGCACCGGTATCGAAGAAGGCAAGAAGTCGCTGGCCTTCGCCCTGCGCTTCCGCGCCACCGACCGCACCCTGACCGCCGACGAGGCCTCCGAAGCCCGTGAAGCCGGTGTAGCCCTGGCAGCCGAACGCTTCGGCGCGGTTCAGCGAGCCTAAGGCCCGCACAAACCCCAGATTCGGGTAGAGCCCGGCGGACGCGCGTCCGCCGGGCTCTTCGTCAGTGCAGCTGGTCTGCCGGGCAGCCGCTTGAGCGAGGACGGGGCAGTTTTCTGGGCGGCGGCGCTGAAAAGGCTGGGCGGTCGGTGAGACAGATAAGCCTTTTGGGAGCTGACGCGGTAGAATGGACTTCCGCCTTTATATAGGCAATCACCCACAACCTCTGGAGATGCACCGTGAGCGATCAGCGCTACCTCGAAGACCACGACAACTTCGACGAAGATGACCGCACCGACGACTTCTTCACCTTCGCAGAAGAGGAAGAAGACTACGAGGAACCCCGCGGCCCGCTCGGCCCCAAACTGGCAGCTGCCGGCATCATGATTCTCGCGTCAATCTTCGCGATTATTCTGCTGATTGGCGGTATTCGCACCTTCAACGAGGCCCGCGCTAATGAGGGCTATGAGGGGCGTTCCTGGGTGATGACCGGTACGTTTGAAAAGGTTACCAGTGATTTGCAGGGTGATAACAACGTTGCCATCTACACCGGTATTCTGCCCGATAACACCGCTATGACCGGTAAGACCTTCATCTCTGACATCGCCGACCCGGCACAGGTTAACCCGGGCTCTACTGTGGAGTTCCGCGGCTCCCAGACCGGCACCGTCAGCGCTGACTTCCCCGAGACCGTTGATGCCCTGCTGGTGCAGACTGACGACAGCCACCTGACTGTGGCCCGCACCGGTGAAGAGGGGAGCCTGGTGCCGGTAACCGAAGATACCGTTGCATCGCAGAAGCGAAGCGCCATGCTGCGTCTTGCTGGTGCGATTTTGGTCTTTGGTGCCGGTGTCGCCGGTACCTTCATGATGATTCGCAAGCGCAAGAACACCGAGGTGCTCGACTAGGTTGAGCTGGTCCCCCTCACCGTCACAACCAAGGGGACCGCATTTTCAAAAAGGGACCGCACATTATGCGGTCCCTTTTTGGTTTTCAGGTCCCCTTGTGAGAGGTGGCGTTGGGACGGGAGGACGCCCGGGGGCGGCTTGGCGCTCGCAGGTTCACAATACGAAACGCAGTGCATAAATATTTACTACTATGTAAAAACATGCAAATATGGTGCTATGACTATTACCGTAGCTGTCACAGGAGCCACCGGGTACGCCGGTGGCGAGATTTTGCGCCTACTGGCAACCCACCCCCACGTTGAGGTGAAAACCGTGGCCGCGCACGCGTCCGCTGGTTCCCGCCTGGGCGACCTCGCCCCCCACCTTCGCGCCTACGCCGATCTGGTCGTTGCCGACACCACCGCCGAGGCCCTGAGCGGGCACGATGTTGTCTTCATGGCCCTGCCCCACGGTGCCAGCGCTGAGATCGCGGCCCAGCTGCCCGAGAGCACCCTGGTCATCGACGCCGGGGCAGATCACCGCCTTGACAGCGCGGACGCCTGGGAAAAGTTCTACGGTTCTGCACACTCCGGTACCTGGCCCTACGGTCTGCCCGAACTGCCCACCGCCACCGGCAAACAGCGCGATAACCTCGTGGGCACCAAGCGGGTTGCGGTGCCCGGGTGCTACCCCACAGCGTCCATCCTGGCCCTGGCTCCCGGATTTGCCGCTGGCCTGCTGGAGCCCACCGATGTCGTGATTGTCGCCGCCTCCGGCACCTCGGGGGCAGGGAAGAGCCTCAAGCCCCACCTGCTCTCAGCAGAGGTCATGGGCGGCATGAGCCCCTACGGGGTTGGTGGCTCCCACCGGCACACCCCCGAAATTGAAGAAAAACTTTCCACCATAGCGGGGGAGCAGGTGCAGATTTCCTTCACCCCAACCCTTGCCCCCATGCCCCGCGGCATTCTGGCCACCGCCACCGCCCGCGTCCGCCCCGGCGTCACCGAAGCCCAGCTTCGAGAAGCCTGGCAGGCTGCCTACGCCGACGAAAAGTTCGTGCATCTGCTTCCTGCGGGGCAGTGGCCCACCACCAAGAGCGTGCAGGGCTCCAACCACGCTGAGATGCAGCTGGCATACGACGAGCACGCCGGGCGCGTCATCATCACCAGCGTCATCGATAACCTTGCCAAGGGCACCGCAGGCGGTGCCATCCAATCCATGAACATTGCCCTAGGCCTGCCCGAAAACGCAGGTCTGCTCCAGGAAGGACTCGCACCGTGACCGACACTATCCACCAGATTGAAGGCGTAACCACCCACGGCGTGACCTTCCCCCGCGGCTTCCGCGCCGCCGGCGTCCGCGCCGGTATCAGCACGGTTGAGGGCAAGAAGGACGTCGCTCTGGTCGTCAACGATGGCCCGGTCAAAAACGCCGCCGCGGTCTTCACCAGCAACCGCTTCGCCGCTGCTCCTGTCCTGTGGAGCCAGCAGGTCATCAGCGACGGGCGGGCGGACGCCGTCCTGCTCAACTCCGGCGGTGCCAACGCCTGCACCGGAGCCCCCGGCTTCCAAGACACCCACGCCTCCGCTGAGCTCGTTGCTGACCTGCTCAATATCTCAGCAGGCGACGTGCTGGTCTGCTCCACCGGCCTGATCGGCGAGCGCCTGCCCATGGACAAGCTCACCGCGGGCGCAAAGGACGCCGCCGCCGCCCTGGGTGTGAGCCCCGGTTCATCCCTAGCTGCGGCTGAAGCCATTATGACCACCGATACTGTCTCAAAGCAGGCCGCTATCGGCGTGGAAATTGAAGAGGGAGGCGCCTACCTCATCGGCGGTATGGCCAAGGGTGCAGGTATGCTGGCTCCGGGGCTGGCGACCATGCTGGTGGTCATTACTACCGATGCCCTGGTGTCACCCGAAAACCTTGATACTGCTCTACGCGAGGCGGTGCGCTTGAGCTTCAACCGGGCTGACTCCGATGGCTGTATGTCCACCAACGACACCGTGATTCTGATGAGCTCCGGTGCCTCCGATATTGAACCTGATCTGGGCGTGTTCACCGATGCTCTGACCAAGGTCTGCCAGGATCTTGCTCTGCAGCTCATTGGGGACGCCGAAGGTGCCAGCCACGATATCCACGTGCGCACCCTGGGTGCCGCCAGCGAAGCGGACGCCGAAGAAGTCTCCCGGGCTGTCTCCCGCTCCAATCTCTTCAAAACCGCAATCTTCGGTAACGACCCCAACTGGGGCCGCATCCTCTCCGAAGTCGGCACCACCTCAGCCACCTTCGAACCTGAAAAGGTCAATGTCACCATCAACGGCGTGCAGGTCTGCACCGGCGGCGGTATCGGCGAAGACCGCTCCCTGGTAGATCTAGCCGCTCACCGTAAGGTAACCGTCGAGATCGACCTGGGTACAGGGCAGCACGAAGCTACCATCTGGACCAACGATCTTACCCACGACTACGTCCACGAAAACTCGGCCTACTCTAGCTAACCCAAAGGAACACCAGATGGCAGAGCAAAAAAACGCCCACGCCCGCTTCGACACCGCCCAGCAAAAAGCGAAAACCCTGATGGAAGCCCTACCCTGGATCCAGCAGTTCCGGGGCAAGATTATGGTTTTCAAATACGGTGGCAACGCCATGATTTCGGACGAGTTGCGCGCTGCCTTCGCCGAAGACATGGTCTTCTTGCGAACTATCGGTATCTGCCCCGTTGTCGTGCACGGTGGTGGCCCCCAAATCACCGCCATGCTCACCAAACTCGGCATCGAAAGCGAGTTCCGCGGCGGCCTGCGCTACACCACCCCCGAAGCCATGGACGTCGTCCGCATGGTGCTCACCGGCCAGGTCGCCCGAGAGCTTGTCTCCCACATCAACTCCCACGGCCCCTTCGCTGTCGCCATGAGCGGGGAGGACGGCGGGCTGTTGCGCGCTCGCCGCATTGGCACCGTGGTGGACGGCCAAGAAGTTGACCTGGGCCTGGTGGGCGAGGTGGTCGGTGTGAATACTACAGCTATCATGTCCATGATTCAGGCCGGAAAAATCCCCGTGATTTCATCTGTTGCCCCCGAAATGCACGACCCCGAAAAGTACCCCGACCACAACCACGGTTTAGCGGGTCTAACCGGCGAAATCCTCAACGTCAACGCAGATACCGCAGCCGCAGCTGTTGCCGCTGCCCTGGGAGCCGAAAAACTCGTCGTCCTCACCGATGTGGAAGGCCTCTACGCCAATTGGCCCGACAAGGACTCCCTGATCTCATCTTTGACGGTCAGCGAACTTCGGGAGATGCTGCCCGGCCTGGTGTCCGGCATGATTCCCAAGATGAGTGCCTGCCTGCAGGCGGTAGAGCAGGGCGTGCCCAGAGCCTCCATCGTCGATGGTCGCCTGGCCCACTCGCCCCTACTTGAAATCTTTACTGACCGCGGTATCGGCACCCAGCTTACTCCCGACGATGTGGACGACACCCCCTGGCACCACCCGGCCCCTGACTTCCAGGTCAAGCCGGTGACTTATTAGGACTACCCATGACACAAGAAAACCTCCTAGCCGACTACCGGAACGACCTCCTGGGGGTCTTTGGCGACCCCTCCCTGGTGCTGGTCTCGGGGCAGGGCTCTCGGGTGACGGACGCCGACGGCAAGGTCTACTTGGATCTGCTCGGCGGCATAGCCGTCAATGCCCTCGGCCATGCCCACCCTGCCTGGGTGAAAGCCGTGAGTGGGCAGGCCGCAACCCTAGCCCACGTCTCAAACTTCTTCACCACACCCCAACAGATTGCTCTGGCCCACCGCCTGCTGGGCTACCTGGGTAGTGACACCGGGCGTGTATTCTTCTGCAACTCCGGTACCGAAGCCAACGAAGCTGCCTATAAACTTGCCCGCCGCCACGGTAACCTCCACGGCAAAGGCACCATCCTCGCCCTTGACCACGGCTTCCACGGGCGCACTATCGGGGCTCTTTCCCTCACCTGGAAGCCCGCCTACCGTGAGCCCTTCGAACCGCTTCCCACCGGCATCAAACATATTCCCGCTACCCTCGAAGCCCTCGAAGAAAATCTGACCGACGACGTCGCTGCCCTCATCGTCGAACCCATCCAGGGGGAGGCCGGCGTCCTGCCCCTGCCCGCAGGCTACCTCACCCGCGCCCGCGAACTCACCCGCGACAAGGGCGCCCTGCTGATCGTGGACGAGGTCCAGACCGGCATGGGTCGTACTGGTCGCTGGTTCGAACACTCTCGTGAACTCACCGGCGAGAACCTGCCCGACGCTATTACCCTGGCCAAGGGCCTGGGCGGCGGCTTCCCCATCGGCGCCATGATCGTAGTCGGCGAAGACAACACCAGCACCCTCGAAGCCGGTATGCACGGCACCACCTTCGGCGGCAACCCTCTGGCCACAGCAGCAGCCACTGCCACCCTTGACACTATCGAAGCCGAGCACCTGCTCGATGCCGCCGCCCAGCGCGGCTCCACCTTCAGGGCCGCTATCGAAGAAGTAGCCGGTGTGGCAGAAACCAGGGGAGCGGGCCTTCTGATTGGCATTGTCCTCACCGACGATGCAACCGACACTGGAGCCCCCCTAGCCCCTGCCTTCGTTGCCGCCGCCCGGGCCGCAGGCTTCATCGTCAACGCCCCGGACGCCCGGACCGTCCGCATCGCCCCGGCCCTGACCATCACCGATACCGAACTGGCAGAGTTCACCGCTGCCTTCCCCGCGATTCTGGCTGACGCCCGCCAGCAGTAAATGCAGCTGGAAAATGTCTACTCTTATTCACAAACTGCATAACTATCAGTAACTGTGCATATAATGAAAGGTCAGCTGAAACGCTGCCCCCAACCCTAGGAGAAAACCGTGGTACGCCACTTCCTCAAAGACACCGACCTCACCCCCGCTGAACAGGCACAGGTGCTCGATCTGGCTGCCTCCATGAAGGCCGACCGCTACGGTTACAAGCCCCTGGCCGGGCCCCAAACCGCCGCCGTCATCTTTGACAAGACCTCTACCCGTACCCGCTTCTCCTTCCACGCCGGTATCGCAGAACTCGGCGGCAACCCCCTGATCGTCAACCCCGGCGAAGCCCAGCTTGGCCACAAGGAAACCATCTCAGATACCGCCAAGGTCATCTCCCGTATGGTCTCCACTATCGTCTGGCGCACCTACGCCCAGGCGGGGCTCGAAGAGATGGCGGAGCACTCCCGCGTGCCCGTCATCAACGCCCTCTCCGACGGCTACCACCCCTGCCAGATTCTCGCAGACCTGCTCACCATCCGCGAGCACAAGGGCAAGCTGGCCGGCCTCACCATGGTTTACCTGGGCGATGCCGCCAACAACATGGCTAACTCCTACCTGCTCGGTGGCGCCACCGCGGGCATGCACGTTCGTATTGCGGGCCCCGAGGGCTACCTTCCCGCCGAATCCGTCGTCGCAGAAGCCCAGCAGCGAGCAGCCGAAACCGGCGGCTCAATCCTGGTCACCACCGACCCCGACCAGGCCCTGGCCGGCGCCGATGTCGTCATCACCGACACCTGGGTCTCCATGGGCCAAGAGGACGAAAAAGAAGCCCGCGCCCAGGTCTTCAAGCCCTACACCGTCAACACCGAGGCTATGAATAGGGCTGATTCCAGCGCTATCTTCCTCCACTGCCTGCCCGCCTACCGCGGCTACGAAGTCACCACCGATGTCATCGACGGGCCCGCCTCCGTCGTCTTCGACGAAGCAGAAAACCGCCTCCATGCTCAAAAAGCCCTCATGGCCTTCCTGCTCGCCGAGTCCAACCTAGCCACCGACGTCCGCACCGCTCTTAGCTAAACCGACCAGAAAAAGAGAAGAAACAATGGCGATTCCCTCCACCAAAACCGCGCGGCAAGCCCGCATCATCGAGGTGCTCCAAACCCACCGCGTGCGCTCGCAGGCCGAACTAGCCCAGCTGCTCACCGACGACGGGCTCAAAGTCACCCAGGCGACCCTCTCCCGCGACCTGGTGGAAATTGGCGCCGAGCGCGTGCGCGACGAAAAGTCGGGGCTGATCTACGCCGTGCCTAACCACCCCGTCCGTCGTAGCACCCAGGAAGGCCCCGATGCCCGCCTTGTTTCCCTCTTCAAAGAACTGCTCGTGACCGCCGAGGCCTCAGCCAACCTGGTCATCCTGCGTACCCCGCCGGGAGCCGCCCAGTTCCTCGCTTCAGCTATTGACCAGGCAGGGCTAGAGCCCCTGCTGGGATCCATCGCGGGCGACGACACCGTCATGGTCATTACCCGCGACCCCAACGGCGGTGAAAAGGTCGCTTCCCTCTTCCTGGAGTGGGCGGCCTAACCCCGCTGGGCAGGCACCGCACACCACAGTTAAGCCCCGGTCTTCATCGTCGAAGACCGGGGCTGAATTAACGGGGTGGGCGTAGGTAAACCCGGTAGTGATACCGGTCTAACCCATTACCCCTCAAAAAGTTTCTTTATCTCGTCAAGGTCGAAGAACTCTGCCACATCAGCGGGAGTTTGCGACCCCAGGGTTTCGTCGGCGCCAGCATCGAGAAGCATGCGGGCAATCGGAAGGTTGTTACGGAAAGTAGCGCAGACAAGGGCGGTCTGGCCCCGCTCATTGAGACGGTCAAGGTCGGCCCCCTCATTGATCAGGAGCTGAACCATGTCAGCGTGTTCGTGATAAGCGGCCAAAATGAGCAGGGTATCGCCCTTGGCGTTGGTGAGGTCAACAGGTACGCCCTGGTCAAACAGCGATTTGAGGGCTACCGGCTTGTTGTCACGTGCCAGGTCGAACACCGAGTTAAGGAAGTCGATGTCCTGCTCGGTCAGGCTATGGTTCACATCTGTCATACTTTCACTTTCTCAAAAAGTGAGGCACGTTAGCAACCCTGTCTAGACCACCCTACAGCTCATGCCCGCCTTATTTATAACTTTTGTTCAGAAGTTTTGAGGTAGAAGGTGTGAAAGAATGGGCAGGGCTAGCTAGGCTCGAAGAAAGGCAGACCTGTGGATACCAAAGACGCTGACCAGACTCTCGTCGCATCGCCTCAGCACAATATTGCAGCCCTACTTTCGGAGCGGGCAGATGATGATTCCCTAGCCTTAACCTGGGCGGGTGGAACCTTTACCTACCGTCAGCTGAACCTGCTGACGGCTTCTGCTCGTGAATGGCTCCTTCATCGCGGTGTTGAGACCGGCGACCGGGTTGCGCTGGCGCTACCCAACGTACCGGCTATGGTGGGCCTTTACTACGGTGCCTTGTCGCTGGGAGCGATTGTGGTGCCCATGCACCCGCTCCTATCAGCCCGCGAAGCGGCTTATCAGGTTCAGGACGCCGGTGCGCGGCTTTTGGTGGCAGCGGCTGGGACCCGGGTTGGGCAGGAACTAGACCAGGTATCTGCTGAGGTAGGAGCTTCGCTGCGCATCGAGTCTATAGCGCCCGAGGAAACCTTCGAGGTAGATACTCCCACCTTGGGTTCTTGGGCTCCGCAGGCGGTCGCCGGGGACGATGCGGCCGTTATCCTCTACACCTCAGGTACAACAGGTGCTCCTAAGGGCGCGACCTTGACCCATACCAATATGCTGTCGAACGCTAGAACCTGCGTTGACGTTTTTGGCTTCACCGCAGACGACGTTATCTTCGGTGGCCTCCCTCTGTTCCATGCCTTTGGGCAGACAGTATCGATGAACGCGGTACTCGCAGCGGGCGCCGCCATTGCCCTGCTCCCGCGTTTCACCCCGGGTGGGGCAGCCCAGCTGTGCGCCACTGTCGGAGTTACGGTGTTTGCTGCAGTTCCCACCATGTACAGTGCCCTGGCTACCTATCTGGGCACCGACCCTGCTTTGACCGACCAGCTGCGGGGGCGTATCCGCTTCGGCATATCGGGCGGGGCTGCCCTGCCCGCCTCCGTTCACGCCGATATTGAGCGTCTGGTAGCCTTCCCCATCTACGAGGGGTACGGGCTGAGTGAAACTGCGCCCGTTGTGTCCTTCAACCGGGCTGAATACGGCCTGGTCATTGGTTCTGTCGGCAGGGCCCTACCCGGGGTAGACGTGAAAGTGGTCGATAGGCAGGGCCAGTCGCTGGCTACCGGTGAAGCTGGCGAACTGTGGGTGGCTGGGCCCAACGTCATGGCCGGGTACTGGGGCCGCCCCGAAGCGAGCACCGAGGTGCTCAAAGGCCGCTGGTTTGCCACCGGTGATGTGGCCCGGTTCGATGAGGCGGGAAATATCTTTATCGTTGACCGCCTCAAAGACATGATCTTGCGTAACGGCAACAGCGTCTACCCGCGGGAAATTGAGGACGTCCTCTACACCCACCCCGCTGTCCAGCTGGCAGCCGTGGTGGGGCAGCCCTCTGAGACCGTGGGCGAAGAAATTGTGGCGGTAGTGGTGCCGCGCGAACCCCTGGACGCTTCGCAGCAGGCTGAGCTGACCGCGTCCCTCGATCAGCTGGCCCGCCGGGAACTTGCCGCCTACAAGTACCCGCGTCGCTATGTTTTCAAAGAGGAGCTGCCGCTGGGGCCCACCGGCAAAATCTTGAAGCGGGTACTGGCAGAGGCCCTCACCCAGGAAGCCTAGGGGAGAGCCTCTACCGTTCACCCGTTAGGTTAGGCGGCGGCCAGCTGCGCCCGGCGGGACTGCATGGACGCCGAGAGCGAAGCACCCAGCAGAATCATGCGGAAGGTGCGCTCTGCCGAGTCGGTCAGCAGCTCTTCACCGTTGACCAGGGCATCTTCAAGGTCCATGGGCAGGGGGATAATCGAGGCGAAAGCGTCGATGCCGGCATCGTGCACGCGGTAGGCCTTCTTACCGATAGAGCCAGCCAGCGCGAGTACCGGGGCGCCCGAACCCTGGGCGCGGGCGGCGATTTCTGCAGGAACCTTGCCCTTGGGGGTCTGGAAGTCGATAGCGCCTTCTGCGGTAACGACCAGGTCAGCGTGGCGGATTTCTTCATCAAGGTTGATGCCGGCCAGGCCGGAGTCGATGAGGGCCTCAAAGCGCGGGGTAAGCTCAGCACCGATGAAAGCCAGCCCTGCCCCCAGACCGCCGGAAGCGCCGGTGCCTGCGCCGGTGTGGAAGTCCATGTGCAGCTTGCCATCGGTCATGGCCTCGTAGGTCTCTTCCAGCAGGTTGGCCCAGTGGGTTAGGGCCGCATCCAGCTGTTCAACCTGCTCGGGGGTTGCCCCCTTCTGGGGGCCAAAGACGCGGGCAACGCCCTTGGGGCCGGTCAGGATGTTGTGCTGGTTGAGAGCCAGGACGATGCGTACCTGGGAAAGGCGGGGGTGTAGACCGGAGTAGTCGATGGACGCAGCCTCGGTCAGGTGGGCGCCGCCCAGGGGGATTTCTTCTCCGGCCTCGTTGAGAATACGGGCACCCAGTGCTGAGAGGGCACCGGCACCGCCGTCTGAGGTGCCTGAGTCGCCGCAGCCTACCAGTACGGTGTGTACGTCTTCGTTATCGAGTGCCGCAGCAATGAGCTGCCCCACTCCGTAGGTGGTGGTTTCAGCGGGGTTACGCAGATCCTTAGGTACCAGGGAGAGCCCTGCGGCCGCTGCCATTTCAACGACCGCGACGCCGTCCTGAGCTCCGCCGAGCAGGGCGTAGTGGGAACGAACCTGCTGGCCTACCGGGCCGGTGACCTTGGTGTGTACGAGCTTGCCGCCGGTGGAGCCAGCCAGCATCTTTGCGGTGCCTTCGCCGCCGTCGGGAATCGGCATGGTCACGGTGTTGACGCCGGGAATGACGCGGCGGATACCGGACGCAATGGCGTCCGCTACAACATCAGCTTCAAGAGAGCCCTTGAAACCGGAAGGGGCGATTAGAATACGCTGGGGAATGGACATAGTCATGGTGTTTCTCCTTGTAAAGGTGTGGTGATTTAGAGGTAGAGCGGCAGACCCAGGGCCGGCCAGATGAAGAAGGCGAAGCCGGCAATGAGCGCTGCGTGGAGCGGTGCCAGCCAGGCCGAAAGCTTGAGAAGGTCGGACGGGGTGTAGGTGGGGCGGCCGTCAATGGTGGCAAAGAGGGCTACCGGCTTAGCGCTGGAGGTCAGCGTGTGGCAGAAGCCTGCGGCTGCGGTTGAGATGAAGGCGGCCGCTACCGGGTTGACCCCCAGGGGGATGGCGGCGGTGATAATCAGGGGGACGAGCACAGCCGAACGGGCTGAGCGGGACTGAATCACCAGGTGGGCCACCGTCGAGAGGGCAATGACGAGAAGTACAAAGGCCGCTGCGCCGCTGCGTCCTAGACCCGAAACCGGGGCGAAGATTGACTCTGCCAGCCAGGTCGCTGCCCCCGATTCCGAGAGAGCGGTACCAATGGCCAGGGTTGTGGCCATGAAGATGAGCATGGGCCAGGGAGCCTTTTTGAGAGCAGCAGCCAGCTTGACCGAACCGAAACGGGGAGCGCTGGCAGCCAGCGCGCCGAGCACGGCCACAATTACCGGGTCTACCCCGTGAAAGGACTCTGTGCACCAGAGCAGAATTGCAATGCCGAGTACCAGGGCTATGTTTTTCTCTGCCTGGGTGAGGGAGCCTCGTACAGGAGTGCTGCCTTCGGTTTCAAAGTCTGCCAGGTCGATATGGAGTTTTGCCGGGGCGTCATCGCGGGTGGGGAAGAGGATGAAGACCAGCTCGGTGACCAGGAGTGAGGCAAGCAGGCCTAGACCCGAGCCCAGAATGATCCATTCGAGGAAGCCGATGGTTTCTAGCCCGTAGGCCACCAGGATTTCGGCGGTGACCAGGTGGGCACCTGCACCGATAAACGAGGCAACCGCTGAGACCAGGATGGTGGAGGGCGCTAGGATTCCCAGGGCCTTGACCAGCTTGGGGCGGTCGGGCATAGCTTCTGCCATGGCCAGGTAGATGGGCAGGGCGAGGGCTGCTCGGCCTGAAGGTGAGGGGACTAGGTAGACGGTCAGAAAGAGGGCTAGGTTGTAGAGGTGGGCGAGCTGGCGCGGGGTGCGGGCCAGGGCTACAAGTCGGGCGGTGAGACGGCGGGTGAGACCTGAGGCGGTCAGAGCCTGGGCCATCACCACAGCTGCCACCAGCAACCAGACAGCCGAAGTGCCCAGTGAAGCGGTGAACTGGTCGGTGCTGATAATGCCGGTCAGCACCAGAGCTACCGCAGCTGCGAGTGAGACGTAGGTGTCTGACAGCGGACTGAACACCCAGGCCCAGATTGCCAGGATGAAGATGGCAAGGGTGAGGGCGCCCTCAAGGGAGAGCTCGGTGGAGGTCATCCCGGTGACGGTAGTAGCACCGATGAGGAGCACCGCAACGAAGAACGAGATGAGTAGCTTACCGGTGATAAAACTGGGCTTGACGATGGTCAGCGGCGCGGTATCTACTGCCGGTTCGTGGGCAGGTGCATTGGTTGATGAATATAGAAGTTTCATACGAATCGGTACCCTGCCCCTCGGACGGTGGCGATATAGTCATCACCAATTTTTTTGCGGAGTGCGCGAATGTAGACGTCGACGATGTTGGAGTTAGGGTCAAAGTCCATGCCCCACACCTGGCCCAGGAGCTGCTCGCGCGAGAGCACCTGGTTCTTGTGCCTCATAAAGGTCTCGAGCAGGGCGAATTCACGGCTGGTGAGTTCAGCGATAGTGCCGTTGACGGTGACCTGGCGGGTCAGCACGTTGAGCTCAAGGTTGCGGTGGGCCAGGGTCGAGGCATTGGTTTCTTCGCGGTTGGTGTCGAGCAAGCGCAGACGGATGCGGGCTAAGAGCTCAGCGAACTGGAAGGGCTTGGTCATGTAGTCGTTGGCGCCGTTTTCAAGACCTTCGAGGGTGTCTGAAACGGAGTCACGGGCGGTGAGCATGATGATGGGGGTTGTGATGCCTTCAGCCCGCAGGGACTTCATGATGGTAAAACCATCCATACCGGGAAGCCCCACATCGAGAATGATGAGGTCGAAATCGCTGACCTTGGCCAGGGCGTAGGCTGAGCGGCCTTCGTCGATGAGGGTTGAGGTGTAGCCTGCTGACTTCAGGCCCTTGACGATGAAGGACGAGATGCGCGGGTCATCTTCAACAATCAGGATATGGCTCATGGCGGGGCTTCTTTCTGATGGTGCGGTCGGGTCTAAGAGTTTTATTTGGTCCAGCTGGGGTAGCGTACGCTGGAGACGCTATCTGCTAGGGCATCGGTGTCGTCCTTACCGCTATCCGCTGCGGCAGCTGCTGGCAGGGTGATGCCGAAGATAGCGCCGATACCGTCGTCCGGCTGGGCAATCCAGACGGAGCCTTCGTGGGCTTCTGCGATGGAGCGGACGATGGCCAACCCCAGCCCGGCACCCACGGAGTGCTTTTTAGCGGTGGCAGGGTTTTTGGCGTTATTGCGCTTGAATCGTTCGAAGAGGGTTGCGGCGTCTTCTTCGCTGACGCCGGGGCCCTGATCTCGTACCCAGAGCTTGAGCTCGCGGTGGGAACCTGCTCCCTCAAAGGCTGAGCCGATAGAGATGGTGGTTCCTTCGGGGGAGTACTGGGCTGCGTTGGCGCAGAGCTGGACGAGAGCCTGGGTGATGCGCTGTTCATCCAGGTCAACTTCACCTTCTGCGATGTCGGCCATCATCCAGCGGTGGTCGGTAAAGGCCTGTACCTTCGAGTCGAGGGTAATCATCAGGTCGGCGACGTCTACCGGGTGCGGTGAGACAAAGTCAGGACGCTCGGACTTGGCGAGGGTGAGCAGATCGGCGACGATACGACCCATGCGTTCTAGCTCATCGTCGACCAGCTGCAGGGTCTGATCCTGTTCCTCGGTGCGGTCCATGAGCTCAAGGTGACCGCGCACGATGGTGATGGGGGTGCGCAGCTCGTGGCTCACGTCGTCCATAAACTGGCGTTCAATCATGGCTGACTCCTCCAATCTATCTAGCATCTGGTTAAAGGTGTGGCCCATAGCTGCCACGTCGTCGTCGCCCTTGACGGCGACTCGTCCTGAAAAGTTTTTGTCGTTGATTTCTTGGGCGACGGTGCGCAGGCTCCGAATCGGTTTGGTGATACGGCCCGCGACCAGCCACGCGATGACTACGGTGGCAGCTAGCCCGCCCAGCCCCACCCAAATCATGGTGACGATGGTGTGCTGCACCGCATCGAGCTCAGGCTGGATATATTCCACAACGATGAGGTGCCCGGTCTGGGTTCCATCGTCGGTGTTGAGGCTGACCTCGACCTTGCCCCAGTGCACCGGGCCTGCCGGGGTTTGCTCGATCCCCGACGTCCTCTCATACCCGGTGATGAGGGCAAGGAGGTCCTTGTCTTGATGCAGCCTGTAGCCGGTTTCTTCTGCGTAGTCCTGCTGCTCATCGATGATGATGACCTGGTTGCTGGTAACGCCAATGAGCTGCTCTGCGTAGCCGGTGAACTGGCGGGACACAAAGGCTGTGAGCATCTGGTCCAGGTCTTCGAAGGGGGCAGCGGTGGTGGGGTCTACACCGAGTTCAGCAAAGGTGCGGAACTCTGAGATTTCACTTTCGGTACTTGCTGCGGCGTTGGCGCCGACCTCGCTGATGAGGATCTCGCGAACCGTGAAGATGAGGCCTGTGATGATAAAGGCGGTCACCAAAACCATCCATGCGACAATGCGAAGTCGTACCGACCCTGTGCGTTGGTTGTTCAGACGGGAAGAGTCGCTAGAACGCCGCTTGGCCCACAGCTTGGTGAGAGGGTTAGTCATCGTCGCCATCGTCATCGACCTCGTAGTCATCATCAAAGTCATCGTCGTCGGCAGGTGCGGGGGCGGGTGCCGGTGCCTGTTCTACCATGACGGGAGCCGGTGCAGGTGCGGGAGCCTGCTCGACTACAACAGGGGCAGGGGCCTGCTCAACCACTGCGGGGGCCGGGGCTTCAACAACAGCCGGCGCCTGCTCGGCGGGGGCTTCTTCAACCGGGGCTGCTTCCTCAGCCGCTGGCTCTTCGGTGGGCTCAGGGCTGGGGCTCTCGCTGCTAGCTGACGGCGAGGGGGTTGCAGAGGCGGACGCTGACGAGCTGGGGGAGGTGGTGCGGTCGAGGACGATGGGGTCTACCTCGTCACCGAGCTGGCCGCGGAAGCTCATCAGTAGAGCGAGAGCGGCGACCATTCCAACAGCTGCTAGGAGCAGGATTCCGAACATGTATTTCTTGAGCATGTTTCTAGTGTGTCAGTCGTCTTTAAAAGTTCTGTGAGTATTCCATTAAGGTTTTTTCATTTTGGGGTGCGCGTTTCTCTTGCCGGTTTTGTAACGGCGCGCGATGATAGTAGCGCGTATCACTGGCCGATACGTTTTGCATAATTATGTCTGAGTGTGCATAATTATTTATAGAACCTGCGGGGACCTCCCGCCCCTGAACGTAATATCTCAAGGAGCACCATGAAAGAGCGCATCGTCCTGGCCTACTCAGGCGGTCTAGATACCTCAGTTGCCATCGGCTGGATCGGCGAAGCAACCGGCGCAGAAGTTATTGCCGTTGCCGTTGACGTAGGGCAGGGCGGCGAGGATCTTGAGACTATCCGCCAGCGCGCCCTCGACTGCGGTGCCGTTGAAGCCTATGTGGCGGATGCCCGCGATGAATTCGCCAATGAGTACTGCATGCCGGCTCTCAAGGCCAATGCCCTCTACATGGACGCCTACCCCCTGGTATCGGCTGTGTCCCGCCCCGTCATCACCAAGCACCTGGTAGCAGCAGCCAAGCAGTTCGGCGCCACCACCGTTGCCCACGGCTGCACCGGCAAGGGCAATGACCAGGTCCGCTTTGAGGTCGGCATCCAGACCCTGGGCCCCGAGCTCAAGTGCATCGCTCCCGTGCGCGACCTGGCCCTGACCCGTGAGAAGGCCATCGACTACGCAGAGAAGAACAACCTGCCGATCGTCACCACCAAGAAGAACCCCTTCTCCATCGACCAGAACGTCTGGGGCCGCGCTGTTGAGACCGGCTTCCTCGAAGACATCTGGAACGGCCCCACCAAGGACGTCTACGACTACACCGACGACCCCACCTTCGCTCCTACCCCCGATACCGTCGTCATCTCCTTCAAGGAAGGCATCCCCGTTGCTATCGACGGCCAGGCAGTTACCCCGCTTGAAGCTATCGAGATTATGAACCGCCGCGCAGGTGCCCAGGGCATCGGCCGCATCGACATCGTTGAAGACCGCCTGGTCGGCATTAAGTCCCGCGAAATCTACGAGGCTCCCGGCGCTATGGCTCTCATGGCTGCCCATAAGGAACTCGAAAACGTCACCATCGAGCGCGAGCAGGCCCGCTTCAAGAAGATCGTTGGCCAGCGCTGGACCGAACTGGTCTACGATGGTCAGTGGTTCTCACCGCTGAAGAAGTCCCTGGATGCCTTCATCAACGACACCCAGAAGATGGTCAACGGCGATATCCGCATGGACCTGCACGGTGGCCGCGCCGTTGTTACCGGCCGTAAGTCAGAGACCTCCCTCTACGACTTCAACCTGGCCACCTACGATGAGGGCGACACCTTCGATCAGTCCATGGCCCGCGGCTTCATTGAGCTGTTCGGCATGTCCTCCAAGGTCGCTTCAGCCCGCGACCAGCGCCTGGGTCTCTAAACCTCACCCAGCCCGTGCCGCCCAACCCCGTGCGTCCTTACCCCACGAGAAGGTAAGGACGCCGGCGGGCGGCTTTTGCCTTACCCCGCACGATTTTCCCAACCCCGCAAAGGTAAAACTATGTCAGCTGAAAAGCACGGTACCAACGATGGCGCTCTCTGGGGCGGACGCTTCGCAGGCGGCCCCTCTGAGGCTCTTGCCGCCCTGTCGAAGTCAACCCAGTTTGACTGGCGTCTAGCGCCCTACGATATTGCAGGCTCCCGCGCCCACGCCCGTGTGCTGGCTAAGGCCGGTCTGCTCACCGACGATGAGCTCACCGGCATGATTGCAGCCCTTGACCAGCTTGAAGCCGACGTCCGTTCTGGCGCCTACACTCCGGCGGAGTCGGATGAGGATGTGCACGGTTCCCTCGAAAAGGGCCTCATCGAACGTGCCGGTGCTGAGCTGGGCGGTAAGCTGCGTGCTGGCCGCTCCCGCAACGACCAGATTGCCACCTTGGGCCGCATGTACCTGCGCGATCACGCCTCCATCATTGCCACCGGCGTCATGGACACCATCGATGCTCTGATTGCCCAGTCCGAGGCTCACCCCTACGCCCCCATGCCCGGCCGTACCCACCTGCAGCACGCCCAGCCCGTCCTGCTCTCCCACCAGCTCCTGGCCCACGCCTGGGCCCTGTCCCGCGACCTTGACCGCCTGCTGGACTGGGACAAGCGCGCCGCCGTATCACCCTACGGCTCCGGGGCGCTCGCGGGCTCTTCCCTGGGGCTGGACCCCGAAGCTGTAGCCGCTGACCTGGGCTTCAACTCCGCAACCCATAACTCTATTGACGGCACCGCCTCCCGCGATGTCTACGCCGAGTTCGCCTGGATTGCCGCCATGATTTCGGTAGACCTCTCCCGTATCTCTGAAGAGATTATTCTCTGGGCCACCAAGGAATTCTCCTTCGTCACCCTGCACGACTCCTTCTCCACCGGCTCATCGATTATGCCGCAGAAGAAGAACCCCGATATCGCTGAACTTGCCCGTGGCAAGGCCGGTCGCCTGATCGGTGACCTCACCGGCCTGCTGGCAACCCTGAAGGCCCTGCCCCTGGCCTACAACCGCGACCTGCAGGAAGACAAGGAACCGGTCTTCGACGCCATCGACCAGCTCGAAGTTCTGTTGCCCGCTGTCTCCGGCATGATTGCCACCCTCACCTTCAACACCGACCGTCTGGCTGAGCTGGCCCCCCAGGGCTTTGCCCTGGCGACGGACGTTGCCGAGTGGCTGGTGCGCGAGGGCGTACCCTTCCGCGTAGCCCACGAACTGGCCGGTGAAGCTGTGCGCGTCTGCGAAGAAAAGGACTGCGAACTGTGGGACCTGACCGACGAGGATTACCTGGCGATCTCACCTGCCCTGCACGCGGGCGTCCGCGAAGTGCTCACCGTTGAGGGGTCTTTGAATTCCCGGAGTGCCCAGGGTGGCACCGCCCCGTCAGCTGTTGCCGCCCAGCTGGAAGCGCTCAAGAGTGAGCTAGAACCTGCGCGTGCTTTCGCGGCCCGCCCCCAGGTCATCAGCTAGGCTAAAAGCATGATTAAGCCCGTTGATTCTTCCCTGCCCCTTGATGAGCAGATCCCCGCTGCCTGCGCGCAGATTCAGGACTACCCCAAGGAAGGCATCCTCTTCTACGACGTCACCACCCTGTTCGCTAACCCGCAGGTCTTCCGGGCGTCTATGGAAGAGCTCGCCCAGCGTTTTGAGGGCCAGTTCGATATCGTAGCTGGCGTTGAAGCGCGCGGCTTTCTGATGGCTTCGGCTATCGCCTACATTGCCGGTACCGGCGTCATGACCGTGCGTAAGGCTGGTAAGCTGCCTCGCGATACCTACATGAAGGAATACTCCCTCGAATACGGTCAGGCCGCGATTGAGATTCACAAGGACGACATCCCGGCAGGTTCCCGCGTGCTGATTGTGGATGACCTTCTGGCTACCGGCGGCACCCTTGAGGCAGCCACCCACCTGATGGAAATGGCTGACCTGAAGGTCGCCGGCATCGGCGTGCTCCTGGAGCTTGAGGGCCTGGGCGGACGCGAAACCCTGGCTGGCCACCGCTTAGAGGCTCTGTCTCTGGTCGCTGAATAGAGACTGCCCCGCGCCTAGTACCCCGGTTTTCATGCAGTTACCCTGGTTTTTACTTGGGGTACATGCACAAAAACCGGGGTCTTTTGCTTTTTAGGTCTGAGATCGAATTTTTCTGAAGAAGCCCCCGGCGTTTTGGGTAAGCTGGTGGTATCACTGTTACCGCACACACATTTGAGGTTTTCATGCCTAGTAAACTCTTTGTTTCCTGCACTACTATCGCTCTGCTTGGTCTGGTTGCTTGCGGCTCTAATGCTCATCAGACTGAATCTAGCGAATCACCAACTACTGAGGTGGCTAACTCAGCAAGTGCGTCGGTTTCTCCATCTTCTGCATCCACTGTAGCTACCAGTTCAGCTAGTGCCTCTAATACCGAAACTGCTTTAGCTGAAGCATCCTCGCCTGCATCGGATGAAGCCTCTGGGAGTGTAGCTGCACCTGGTACTAACTGTGGCTTGGCAGAAGACGACGGGTACGATTTTAGTGCGCATACATACGTATTTGGAGGCCCTGTTAGCTGTAAAGAAGCTCTGGAGACCGTTCGTGGGTACTGGGCAACCCGTAAGGCGACCGGAGCTGATTGGACGCAGAGCATCAGCGTCGGGAGCTACCGTTGCGAAGGAAACGAACGGATGAGTCCAGTTACCGGTACAACGGTAAGGTGCACCGACCCAATAAGCGGTGGGTATATTCATGAACGCCTGGGCGTAGAGCCGATACCCGGCTATATCGCTGAACCTCACTCATTCTATGTTGGGCAGCAGAACTCAGATTTTTACTATGCATGGTCTGCTGATGTCATTTCAGGCCAGTTAGCGTGCGGGACGCAGTCAGGTACAGAAGTAACCTGTGAAGTTATTCAGCGTAATCCTGCAGCAACTGGGTACCTAAAGACATGGAAGGTCGTGTTTGGGGCAACCGGCAAAATAGAGATATCAGAAGGCGGAACACAGGATTCTCTAGCAGGTCTGTACAACGCCCAACCCTTAGATATCGGAACGACTCTTAACTTTATTGGTTTTTCATGTCAGCCACAGGCGGCAAACAAAATGCAGTGTGTGGGTGAGAACGGTACGGGCTTTACTATCTCACCTGACGGTGTGACCCAGCCCTAATGGCGTTTGAGCGGACGCCCGTCCTTCCCAAGCAGAGGAGGGGCGGGTGTCCGCTTCGTTCTGGAATGGGTTGTGCTGTTCTCTCGGGGCTACCCAACAGAAACCACCAGCCGTACAATTGGTTGTACAAGAAAGGCTGTGTGGAATGAAAACAATGACCTATTCAGAATCTCGGGCTCGGTACGCAGAGGTCATGGATTCTGTTATCAATGACCGCGAAGAAGTCATCATCACTAGAGTGGGGCACGACCCCGTCGTCATGCTATCGCTCGAAGACTACGAGTCCCTCAAAGAAGCCGCCTACCTCATGCGCTCTCCCAGGAACGCTCGTCGAATCTCTGACTCAATCGCGCGCCTGAAAGCTGGTCTGGGGGAAGAGCACCAGCTGATCGAAGAATAAGCCATGAAAATCGTGTGGGATGAAAACGCCTGGGAAGACTACCTCTGGTGGCAGCAGCAGGACCGCAAAGTCCTCAAACGCATTAACACTCTGATCAAAGATATTGCCCGCAACGGGCACGAGGGTATAGGCAAACCCGAGGCCCTTAAACACGACTGGTCAGGGTTCTGGTCGCGGCGGATTACAGACGAACACAGACTCATTTATGCGATAACAGATACGTCAATCTTGATTGCCGCTTGCAGATACCACTACTGATAGGCAGCGATTGAAAGTCTGGGCTCCCTGCCCCACCGAGCTGCCGCGGGCGTCCTTTCTTTTTGCTCGGGTGTACGGGTAGAATGGAGGGCTTGAATTTTCCGCGATGAAGGGTTCCCTCTTGACCGAGAACACAACCGCAACCGGTGAGCAGACTGCCGCTGAAAAAGCCTACGAGGCTCAGCTGGCAGGCGAACGAGCCTACGTGGGCAGGCTGTACGCCCGCCTCGATGAGCTCCGAGAGATTAACGAGAAAAAGCTCAAGAGCACCCGCAAGAACCAGGCTGTTGGCAGCCACCAGAACCGTTCAGAACGTGACGCCTACGCCCAGCACTATGAAGACCGCCTGGCCCAGTACAACGCTGTTGACCACCGTCTGGCTTTTGGCCGTCTTGACCTCGACGACGAGGCTATCCGCTATATCGGCCGTATCGGCCTGGCAACCGAAGACCACGAGCGCCTGCTCATTGACTGGCGCGCCCCCGAAGCGGGTACTTTTTACCAGGCCACAGCCTTCAACCGCCAGGGTGTGCGCCGCCGCCGCCACCTCATGCTTGAGCGTCGCGAGGTCACCGGCTTCGAAGATGACGTGCTCGACTCAGCCATGCTCGATGAGGGGGATGAGAACCTGCACGGCGAGGGTGCCCTGCTGGCTGCCCTCAACCGTAAGCGCACCGGCCGTATGGGCGATATCGTTGCCACTATTCAGGCAGAGCAGGACGCCATCATCCGCGCCGATCTGGCGGGCGTCCGCGTCGTGCAGGGCGGCCCCGGTACCGGTAAGACCGCTGTTGCCCTGCACCGAGCTGCCTACCTGCTCTACACCTTCCGCGAGCGTCTGAATAACGCCGGTGTACTGGTCGTTGGCCCCTCCGCCTCCTTCATGTGGTACATCGAGCGTGTTCTACCTTCGCTGGGTGAAACCGGCGTGGTTATGTCGTCTCTTGCAACCCTGTACCCGGGTATCAAGGCCGTACCCGAAACCGACCCCGCTGTTGCTAGGGTCAAGGGTGATTTACGCATGGCCGAGGTTATCAAAAAGGCAGTGGCCGACCGCCAGAAGGTACCGGCCAAGCCCGTGAAGATGTATGTGGACTCTACCGCCATCGAGATGACCCCCGGCATGGTCAAGCACGCCCGCAACACGGCGCGTTCAACCGGCAAGCCCCATAATGAGGCTCGGGAAACCTTTGTGAAGGTGCTCCTCAAAGAGCTCACCGTCCAGCTCAACGAAAAGCTGGATGCCGCCGCCGGCCACGCGGTTGACCGCCCCTACCTGGAAGATGACGTTCGCGGGTCCCTGGACGTCCGCCGGGCCATCAACCTGGCCTGGATGCCCCTGTCGCCTGAGACCCTGGTGCGCTCGCTGTTTTCCAAGCCGGAGTACCTGCACAGCACGACCGCCGGCGTCTTGACCGATACCGAACGCGACACCCTGGCCCGCGCAGCGAACCTGCCCTTTACCGAGTCCGATGTACCCCTGCTTGATGAGGCAGCTGAGCTGCTGGGTGATTTTTCTAAGGTCGCCGGTGCGGGGGCTGCTGCCCGCGCTGAGGCTGCCCACCAGGCTAACCTCGAAAATGCGCGCAAGGCTCTGGAGAACGTGGATCAGCAGCTGGCCGATATGGGTGTCGATGGTGTGGTCACCGCCGAGCAGATTGCTGAGCTCAACGAGGAACGCGGTGAGCGTATGACCGCCGCCCGTGCCGCGCAGGCCGACCGCACCTGGGCCTACGGGCACGTGGTGGTCGATGAGGCCCAGGAGCTTTCCCCCATGCAGTGGCGCCTGCTCATGCGTCGCTGCCCCATGAAGTCCTTCACGATTGTCGGCGACATTGCCCAGGCTTCATCGGCTGCTGCTTCCCAGTCCTGGGCGCAAGCTCTGGAGCCCTTCGTGGGGGAGCGTTTTACCCTGGACGAGCTGACCGTCAACTACCGCACCCCCGCCCAGATTTCGGACGCCGCCGTTGCGGTTGCCCGCGCTGCCGGCCTGGAGATTTCAGCCCCGCGCGCTGTGCGCGAGGGTAACTGGGCACCGTCCGCTTGTGTCGTGGGTGAGGACGGCCTCTACCCGGCTGTGGTGAGCACCGTCAGCGATGAGCTGGAGCAGGGCGCCGGTGGCTTGATTGGCGTGATTGTCAGTGAAGAGCGCTACCGCGAGACTGCCCTGGCAATCGCTGCCGAGCACAAGGGTAAGCTGGGTACCTCGGCCTCTGCCCTGGAGCACCAGGTACTCATCCTGACCCCGTGGGAGGCCAAGGGCCTGGAGTTCGACACCGTGATTATCGTTGAGCCCGCCGACCTGGTGCGCGCTGCTAACGGTTCAGTTGGTGACCTTTATGTTTCCATGACCCGCCCCACCCAGCGCCTTCACCTGCTGGCTTCGTGTGAGCTGCCGGCTGGTCTTATCCCTACAGAGTAGCCTTCTTCTGGTTCCTGAATGAGAGGACGCCGCTGCCTCCTTCCCTGCCGTTGAGCAGGGGAGTGGGGTGGCGGCGTCCTTATTTCTATCTCTCAATCAGAGAACACCGCAGCTGTCCGAAGCCTGCCTGGGTGGTGAACTGGTACCGTGGTAGCAGGTGGATTTGCCACTGCTTTTTGTTCATTACTAACCATGGAGTAACCGTGTCTGAAGAGACTCTTGCAGCTCAGCACAACGATGATTCCTTCGAGAATATCTGGCAGGAATTGAAGTGGCGTGGATTTGTGCACGTCAGCACCGATGAAGAAGCCCTTGAGAAGGCGCTGGCTGAAGAGACCGTGAACTTCTATATCGGTTACGACCCCACCGCAGCTTCCCTGCACCTGGGGCACCTGGTCCAGCTGCTGCTTATGCGTCGCCTGCAGCTGGCTGGCCACCGCCCCTTCGGCCTGGTCGGCGGTGCTACTGGCCTGATTGGGGATCCCCGCCAGACCTCTGAGCGTGTGCTCAACTCCCGCGATGTCGTTGAGGGCTGGGTAAGCCGTCTGCGCGGCCAGATTGAGCGTTTCTTGTCCTTTGAGGGTGAGAACGGGGCCCAGATGGTCAATAACCTGGACTGGACCAGCGAACTGTCTGCCATCGATTTCCTGCGCGAAATCGGTAAGAACTTCCGCGTGGGCACCATGATCAAGAAAGAGATTGTGGCTAAGCGCCTGAACTCTGAAGAGGGTATCTCTTACACCGAGTTCTCCTACCAGATTCTGCAGGGTAATGACTTCCTGGAACTCAACCGCCGCCACGGCGTGACCCTTCAGTGCGGTGGCTCCGATCAGTGGGGCAACCTGACTAGCGGTACCGAGCTGGTCCGCAAGGTCACCGGTAAGTCTGTCCACGCCCTGGGCACCCCGCTCATTACTAACTCTGACGGTACCAAGTTTGGTAAGTCTGAGGGCAACGCTATTTGGCTTGACCCCGAGATGTGCTCACCCTACGCCTTCTACCAGTTCTGGCTGAACACCGCTGACGCTGACGTAGCTGACCGCCTCAAGGTCTTCACCTTCAAGACCCGCGACGAGATTGCTGCCCTGCAGAAGTCTGTTGAAGAAGAGCCCTTCAAGCGCCTAGCCCAGAAGACCCTGGCCTACGAGGTGACCTCTCTGGTACACGGTGTTGAAGCTACCGAAAAGGTGATCGCTGCTTCTGAGGCTCTCTTCGGCAAGGGCGATTTTGCTGCCTTGGACGAGGCCACCCTCAAGGCCGCTACCGCTGAGCTGCCCCACGCTGTGCTTTCAACTGACCAGCTGGACATGGTGACTGTGCTGACCGAGACCGGCCTTTCTGCCTCTAAGTCCGAGGCCCGCCGCACACTTAAGGAAGGCGGTGCAGCAATCAACAACGTCAAGGTACAGGGCGAGGACGCCGCCCTCACCGATTCCGACCTGCTTCTCGGCAAGTACGCGGTAGTTCGCCGCGGCAAGAAGAACATGGCAGTTGTTGAGGTTGCCCAGTAAGTTCTTCTCTTGAGTGAGGACGCCCGCCCCACCTCTCCTCCTTACACAAGGAGAGAGTGGGGCGGGTTTTGTTATTTGCGCTTGCCAGGGCGGTAAAAGCGGATAAAAACGGAGTTGGGCCTGGGCAGGGGTCTGCGAGGCTAGAAAAGTTTTTCAAAATATTTTTGAGAAAATTTAACCCGCTGTTTACTAGGGGAAATATCTTCGTTTGGGTGGGTTTAGGTGGTGTTTTGAGGGAAAAAGAGCCCCGTTGGGGTTGCATGCTCCAAAAAACCTGCGTAAAGTATAACGAGTCGCTGAGGCACGGGGAACCGGTTGGAAGCGAAAAATAATCGAATAGTGCACCACAAGTTGAGTCGATAAAGACTCCCAGGGAAAGTTGATTGAACTGGTTTTCGGGTTTGAAGCTAAGGCTTTGAAGTAAAGAAAAGAGCTTGTGGCTATCGTCACGCTCTAACGAGTTGCGATGATGGAAAAAGTATTATAGACTGAATGAGTTGCCCAAACGGGTAACACAAAAAACTGAGAATGACCGATACGAAACACCGGCTGGTTTTACTA
>NZ_JBOEQD010000019.1:0-31317 GCF_050689125.1 Rothia sp. L_38
CAAATCTGAAACATATAAAGAGGCTTATTCAAAAGTCCCCCCCTTATGCATAAGCCTCCATTTATCGTTTGCTTTCTGCTTTCTTGATATAGGTCAGTTCTTCGCGGAGAGTCGCAATAGGTTTAACGGCACGGTTACGAAGCGCTCTTACTGAGTTAAAAAGAAAGTTAGCAACAGTTACGGCTTTCAGCGCGGTGGCTAAATGCTTACCTTCATTCCATTTTGCGTTGTAGATAAAGCGGGAATCGAGCACCCATTGACGTCGCTAGGAAGAGACTCCAGATGAGCCACCTCCTAGGTGTTCTACTACTATATCGCCACGGAAGATGCGTTTGATACCGTGAGCAGCTAGCCGACGTTGCAGATCGATTTCTTCGCTGTTCATGAAGAACCGCTCGTCCATGCCACCCACCGCGTTGAAGTCCTCGCGGCGGAGCATCATGCAGGCTCCCATGAGCCAGTCAGGTTCTGCTCGTTTACCGGTGGTGCAGGCTAGATCATGGCCAACCATTGCGTGCCAGAATCGTGTGGGCCGCAGACGTGCTGCTGGGGTGAACCATTCCCAGGCGTAGTGGCGGGTTTTGGGGAAGGCCCGGCCAACCCACTGTGACTCACCATTATGGCCTGTGATGTGTGGGCTGAGCATAATGCCTTGCCCAGCTAGTTGGGCTTCTTCTTTTGCAGCTGAGAGCATATCACCAAGGAAGTTTTGGGGAAGAGTGAGATCACTATTGAGGATGAGCACCCACTCGCCGGTTGCTGCGGCAACACCGGTATTAACGTTAGAGCCAAAACCGCCATTGCGCTCCCTTCGAATAAGAGTGATTCCCTCTGTTTCAGGAAACGAGGTTGGCGAAGCATCATCCGAGACAATTATTTGACAAGGAAAGTAAATCGTATGGTTTTTTAGCTGGTCAACAAGGACCAGCGAATCAGTGAAATCACCATAAAATGGTATTACGATAGACAGCTCAGGCTGAGAGTAATTCAAATTAATTTTCATACCCTAAACCCTCCATAAAAGAAATTGAATAATTGAAGTATTTATATTTAAACTTACCCACCAGCAAGTCGACGACAGTCAAAGCAGTCGAGAGTCTAGATACATTCCCCTCAATGTCATTTCGTTTACACCCCGGCATAAACCTGGCAAAAGATTTAGGAATTGACAATATTATTAAAGATTTATAAGGACCCACCCACCCCCAGGCGTTGTGCTTATATGCAAGTTCAGAAAAAGTAATTCCAGTCTGATATCCACGGCGAATAAGCTTGGGTAGATTTTGCCTAATTCTATACAAAATCCTCATATTTTTCACTTCAATCAAGGTGACACCCGAACGCTTGACCCCGCAAGAGGAATCATTATCCTCAGATCCAGATTTAAAGTAAGCATCGAAGCCACCAATAGCATCAAATAAGGATTTATGAACTACGAAATTTCCACCCAAAATTACTGGTGCAATAACACCAAGAGGGGCTTCAGCATATATTTCTGCAGTGTTTACAGAATCAAATTTTCTCCACCCGTCCTCAGCACTAGAAATGTCAGAAAATTCATTCTCAAATATTATTACAGCCACACCAGTAATTATCGAAAAATTACCTAATGCCTGTACTGCGTTTTCCACCCACAGAGCATCAACAAGATCATCAGAATCACAAAATAACAAGTACCGTCCGACTGCTTTACCAGCCGGTTTATTTCTCGCATACGCCGCACCCTTAGTAGCACTGGCATCAACGTACTTCAAATTAGGGAGATGCAATTGCCTTGCGCGAATCCACTCCTTTAGCCCATCAGTAGATCCATTATCTGCAATCAATATCTCAAAAGGCACTGAAGTTTTTTGATTTTCCAAAGCTTCTACCGGCAAAGGCAATGTCTTCATCCCATTAAAAACTGGAATAATTACTGAGGCAATACACTCCTTATTAGGATACATCTCAATCAACCAATCAGAATTTAGAAAACAATATCTACACAGCCACTTTATTTCGCTGTTTAAACCAAGTCATCTGCACCCTCGACGGCAAACTCCTGGCCATCACCGACCCGCTACCGGGTGCCAGACATGATGCCCATGCCTTCAAAGCTCACGGGTTAGATCAACTGCTAGATGTTTCGACTTATGAATAACCCTCTATCTATTCCCTCGTGGAGATAATTTTTTCTAGTTGGCATGAAAGCTCTGTTGGGTAGCCAGCAAGCCCTCTTTAATCAGCATTTCTGTAGCGTTAGCTGCATTAGAAATGAGGAAGGGCAAATCCTTCTTCTCCGCTGTGGTAAAAGGCTTCAGCACAAAATCAGCGGTCTGCATCTGGCCCGGAGGGCGGCCAATCCCGGTACGAACCCGGTAATAGTTCTTGGTGCCCAGAGCCTTGGTAATATCACGCAGGCCATTATGGCCACCTTCTCCCCCACCGATTTTTAGTTTGATGGAATCAAAAGGAATATCAAGCTCATCGTGCACCACGATGATCTTTTCAGGGTCGATGCCGTAGAACTGAGCCAGCGCAGACACCGGGCCACCCGATACGTTCATATAGGTCAGGGGCTTTGCCAGCACAACTTTCGCGCCTCCCACACCCAGACGTCCTTCTAGAACCTGGGCTCGTGCCTTACTGTGCTTCTTGAAATTACCGCCCACTGTGTTTGCGAGCTCATCGAGCACCATCTGCCCGATGTTGTGACGGGTTGCTGCGTACTCGGGGCCGGGATTGCCTAGACCTACAATCAGCCATGCATCTGACATATTTTCGCTTCTCCTAGGGCGCAAGAATGCGGTAAGCATACAAAGAGTGTATCGAGTTAAGAGAAGGCCCGCACCGTCGTTAACTACGGTACGGGCCTTACAAAGAGGTGAGGTAACTATAGAGCTTACTTAGCTTCGTCTACCTGAGCGTCAGCTTCTGCGCCTTCGGGAGCGTTCTCGCCTTCTTCGCCAACCTCGGGTACGTCGAGTTCCTCGGGCTCTGAGATGTTAACAACCAGCAGTTCTGCGTCTGCTACGAGGGTTACGCCGGCGGGCAGTTCAACGTCAGAAGCGTGAACGTGGGCGCCTGCTTCGCGGCCTTCGATGTTAACAACGAGAGCTTCGGGAGCCTTCAGGGCGTCTGCTTCAACGAGCAGAGCGGTTTCTTCCTGGTTTGCAACAGCACCAACGGCGGGTTCACCCTCAACGTGTACGGGAACCTCAATCTCAACGCGCTCGCCACGCTTAACGGTCAGCAGGTCGATGTGCTGCAGTTCGGGGCGGATGGGGTGGCGCTGGATGTCCTTGATCATGGCCAGGTGTGAGTCACCTTCGATGTCGAGGTCGAGGATTGCGTTGGGGACGCGGGCTGCCAGGGTGGTTGCGTGGCCGGGCAGTACGACGTGCTTGGGCTCTTCGCCGTGGCCGTAGATGACGGCGGGGATGTCGCCGGCCATACGGATGCGGCGGGCGTAGCCCTTACCGAAGTCGGTGCGGACGGTTGCGGAAATCTTGATGGTCTCTGACATGAGGGGCCATCCTTTCTATGGTTAGTTGTCGATGCGCCAAGTGGTGTAGTGAACTGGCGCCAGAAATCGCTTTCTAACCAGCCACCGTCAGTTCCGGACCTACCGGGGTTTCCCACCGGCATTCCACTGCCTTGGCTTTAGGCTCAAACAGGGAGAGCCATCTGCCAATCATACAGTAAAAGTACAAAAAATAAAAGGTAACTAGCCCTAGATGTTTGCTTTCTGTGCAGTATCTATCAACTGATTCATACGGCGCGCAACTGTCTGGTCGTACAGAATATTCGACATAAACTTGATCGATTCTCTCGACTTATCCACGACGTCCTCTAAATCATCTGCAAGTTGGGCAATTTTCTCAACCAGTTGCTGAGTGTCTCCACTAGGAACAGTCCACCCCAGCCCTTGAGCAGCAAGGTAGTCAGATGTCTCATTTGAAAACGCCAGAATAGGAACACCTTGCCCCAAGCTTTCATAATAAGTCATAGACGGGTCCCCCTGCGGATGGGGAAATATCATCAAATCAACATTTTCACGAACAAAGGGCTCCCAGGAATCCTTATACTCCATAAAACCTTTATAAACCAGGTTAGGAGCTGAGTTGCGGAGAACATTTTCTCGCTCCTCACCATCACCCATCACATAAAATTTTATTGACGGATTCAGCTGATATAATTTATTAGAAATCTCAGCTAAATATTTGGCACCTTTCATCGCACTCAAACGCCCTGAAAAAGCAACAGAAAATTCACCAATTCGCCCTCCAGCATTGGTATTTTTTTCAGGAACCTCTGAAACTCGATGATCAAAGAAAGTAATTGAATTGCTGTTAAATTTTGAATATTTTGCAGCAGCTGCTGGACCATTAAATTGAACACCCGCAGCCTTCTTAATAGCTTTGATCTCAGCTACATATTGACGCAGTAGACCTAGTTCGATTCTTAATCGATTGGGGAAGCTTACGCCAGGTCCCGCAAGCTGAATTCCTCGTCGAATTGACGGTGTGAACTCTACAAGATAAACCACTCTGTGGTTTAGATTGGTAAGCGAATAAGATTCTGGCTTCAAGAGAGACATAACCACTGCCGTTTCTCCAAGATTTTCCAGAAAGTTATATGCAGACAACCTTTCAAGATTAATATCTGAAGGCATGAACTTCATTAAATTATCCAAAGTTTTGCTTTCAGGGAGTTCAGTAACTCCATACAATGAAGCCACACTATAACGAGCATCTGGAAAGAGCGTTGAAATGTATTTCTTATATTCTAAGTACCCTAGATAGCTTCTTTCTGGAAGGTAACATAACCCATCACTCTCATAAATGACTGAGGGGTCCGCAATAACTATATGCATTCAGATAAATTTCCTTCTAAGAAATATCCTTCTAAATCTGCTTATTAAAATATAATTTTAGTGCATCTATATGATTTCGAGGCAAAAATCCAGAATCAATTATCTTTGATAGACTCAGGACAGAATTATTGGGTCTCGGAGCAAAATTATCTACCTCAGCAAAGTATTTAGCGGTGGTAACAGGCGCTACTCGATCTGCTGAGTGGCCGGTAGCTTCAAATACCGTCTTGGCAAGATCAGCCCAGGTGACGACTTCACCGGAGTTGGAGACATGGTACGTACCGAACTCGCAGTTATTCTCCACCAGGTGCAGAATGGCTCCAGCAAGGTCCTCGGTAAAAGTAGGGCGGCCGTACTGGTCGTTCACCACGGTGGGATTCACTCCGCGCTCAGCCAGTGACTTCATAATTTCAATGAAATTCTTACCTTCGCCCATAACCCAAGAGGTTCGCACAATGTAGTGGCGGCGTACCGCGCGAACAGCCAATTCACCGGCAGCCTTTGACTGGCCGTACACACCGAGAGGTGCCAACGGGGCGTCCTCTGCATATTCTTCGCCTAAGGGCAAAGAACCATCGAAAACATAATCGGTAGAAACGTGTACCAGCGGGATACCGGCTTCGTCCGCCACCCTGGCCAAAGCCGTAACGCCACTCGCGTTGGCGGCCCAGGCGTCCGCGCGTCCTTCGGGAGTCTCCGCCTGATCAACAGCTGTGTAAGCTGCCGCATTAATAATGCCGCGCAGTGAACGCCAGCGGTAGGCGGAAGCCCAGCTATCAGGACGCGCCAGGTCAAGTTCCGCACGAGTTGCAGCAATGTAGGGGGTACCGGCTGCTTCAAGCTGCTTGACCAGTTCGCGGCCCAGCTGCCCGTTAGCGCCAACCACCAGCAGGGGGGCAGGAGCAAGAGGCTCTACCTCAGAAAGACGGGGGTGATTCTTATCCTTCTCAGAAAGCTCTGCCTGATCTAGAGAAATCGGCCAGTCAATCGCTACGGTCTCATCGGCGAGGTTGAGGAAGGAGTACTCCCCCTGGGCGTCCGCTGACCAGTGATCATTGACCAGGTAAGTGTAGGCGGTGTTGTCTTCCAGGGTCTGGAAGGAGTTGCCCACCCCGCGGGGAACAAAAACAGCGGTATCGGGGCCAAGCTCGACAGTTACGGTCTTGCCGAAGGATTCTCCCGCTCGCAAATCAACCCAGGCTCCGAAGATACGGCCGGTGGCTACCGAGACGTACTTGTCCCAGGGTTCAGCGTGGATGCCGCGGGTCGTACCTGCGGTTGCGTTGAAAGAAATATTGTTCTGTACAGGGCCGAAGTCTGGCAGGCCCGCAGCAACCATTTTCTCGCGCTGCCAGTTTTCCTTGAACCAGCCGCGGTTATCACCGTGTTGGGGAATATCAATAACAAGTAGACCGGGGATATCCGTTGTGTGAACGGCCAATTCTTTGGGCATTACTGGCCTGCCTTTGCATACTTGGCTTCAACCTCTGCCTTGAGGGGCTCCCACCAGGCGCGGTTATCGGTGTACCAGGCGATGGTATCTGCCAGACCTGCCTCGAAGTTGGTGAACTGGGGTTCCCAGCCCAGCTCTTCACGCAGACGGGTGCCATCAATGGCGTAGCGTAGGTCGTGACCGGGCCGGTCTACGACGTGCTCAAAGGCGTCCTCGGGCTGGCCCATAAGGCGCAGGATGGTGCGCAGGACGGTGATGTTATTTTCTTCCCCGTTAGCGCCAATCAGGTAGGTCTCACCGACCTTGCCCTTTTCGAGGATGGTGTGCACCGCTGAAGAATGGTCAGAGGCATGAATCCAGTCGCGCACATTCAGACCTTCGCCATAGAGCTTGGGCTTAATGCCAGCCAGGATATTGGTGATCTGGCGGGGAATAAACTTTTCAATGTGCTGGTAGGGCCCATAGTTATTAGAGCAGTTAGAAATCGTTGCTTCAATGCCGAAGGACCGGACCCAAGCACGGACCAGAAGGTCTGAGCCGGCCTTGGTTGAAGAATAAGGTGAGGAGGGGTTGTAAGGGGTAGTTTCGGTAAACTTAGCGGGATCGTCTAGCTCGAGATCACCAAACACCTCATCTGTTGAGATGTGGTGGTAGCGGGTCTTGTGCTTGCGCACAGCCTCAAGCAGAGTGAAAGTACCGATGAGGTTAGTGTGGATGAAGGGGCTGGGGTCGTTGAGCGAGTTATCGTTGTGTGATTCGGCTGCATAGTGGACGACAGCGTCCGCCTGCGCGACCAGGGGGTCAACGACGTCCATATCGGCAATATCGCCCTTAACCAGCTCAAAGCGGTCAGATGGCAGCCCGGCGAGTGACATTTCATTGGCAGCGTAGGTCATCTTATCGAGCACCACGACCTTGTGGTCAGTGTTATCTACCAGGTAGTGAACGAAGTTAGAACCGATGAAGCCGGCGCCGCCGGTAACAAGAATATTTCCCATAACTTTAACAGTAGTGGCAAATCACCTTATTTTGGGTTTCCGATAGCCCCTAAAAATGTGGTGTTCATGCCAGAATGGGGGTATGAAGGGAATATTACTCGCAGGTGGCACGGGCTCACGCCTCCACCCCATCACACTCGGCATCAGTAAGCAGCTCACACCGGTTTACGACAAACCGATGATTTACTACCCCATTTCCACCCTAATGTTGGCAGGTATCCAAGATATCCTGATCATCACCACACCTCAGGACCAGGAGCAGTTCCGTCGCCTTCTAGGTGATGGCTCCCAGTTCGGTGTTAACTTCACTTACAAGGTTCAGCCCTCGCCCGACGGTCTAGCACAGGCCTTCATCCTGGGTGAAGAGCACATCGGAGATGACTCAGCGGCTCTTGTCTTGGGTGACAATATTTTCTATGGCCCCGGCCTCGGTAACCAGCTCCGTAAATATAACGACGTAGATGGAGCTGCTGTCTTTGGTTACCGGGTAGCAGACCCCACTGCATACGGCGTTGTTGAATTCGATGATGACTTCAGGGCTGTCTCTATCGAAGAAAAGCCGGTAAACCCCAAGAGCGACTATGCAATTCCCGGTTTGTACTTTTACGACAACAATGTCGTTGAATACGCAAAAGCTATTAAGCCTTCACCGCGTGGTGAACTAGAAATTACCGACCTTAATCGCGTCTATCTTGAGCAGGGAAAACTCCAGGTAGAAGTTCTTCCCCGTGGAACAGCTTGGCTGGATACTGGCACGTTCGACTCCCTAGCCGATGCCACGAACTTTATCCGCACTGTCCAGGCACGTCAGGGGCTCTCTATTGGCTCCCCCGAAGAGATTGGGTGGCGTATGGGCTGGATTGATGATGCCCGTCTTGAAGAACTAGCCCAGCCACTTGTTAAGAGTGGCTACGGCTCGTACTTGATGAGCCTCCTAAAATAAAACTACGTATAGATACCCCAGCAAAGGCTGTAGTGGCGTCGGCAATACGTTTTGCTGAACACAGATATAACCTTGGCTGGGGTATTCGTTGTTAGAATTATTCTCGGGTTCGCGCTAGAACCTACTCGTTTCACTGCTAAACCTTTAGGGCGTCTATGACCATACTTGATTTCCTGCGCATGCTCCGCGCCAACCTGAAACTTCTCTTGATTGGCCTCGTTGTGGGTGCGCTCCTGGGTTTTGGTTACTCCTTGCTTCAACCTCGTGTCTATGCATCTTCGTCCACAGGCTATGTCAGCGTCGGCGAAGGAGCTGGTATTGGAGATGTCATCTCTGGGTCAGCTGCAGCTAAAGAAAAGGCTAATGCGTATCTTGCCTTCGTGAACAGCGGCCCAGTTGCCGATGAGATTATTGCAGCTAATCCGGGGCTTAACCTAACCAGGGGTGAAGTTCAGGGCAATCTCGTTGCTACTGTGGACCCCAACTCAGCTCTTATCAGAGTTACGGCTACAGGGAGCAAGCCTGAAACCGCCCAAGCTCTCGCCAACAGCTCACTCGAAGCAGTTGCCAAGGTAGTTAACGATTTGGAAGGCTCCAGCAGCGTTCGTGTTATTCCTTTGGAAGACGCTGGTCTCAATCCGAACCCCATTAGCCCCGATACCAAAAAGCTCACCCTGTTTGGTGCTGCGGGTGGTCTAGTACTTGTGCTTGCGGTCGTTTTTCTCCGACGAACTGTTGATACCAAGCTCCGCACCCGCGACGATGCTACTAAGGCAACAGAGGCCGGTGTGCTCGGGGTTCTTCCAGTCTCTGACGAGCTCACCGAAGAAAATATCCTGCGCGCTAACAGCGACCACGTAGCTCAAGAGGCTATCAGGCAGATGCGCACCAATCTCCGGTTCGTTAATGTCGATAACCCGCCCAAATCCCTGATTGTCACCTCTGCTGAGCCGGGCGAAGGCAAGTCAACTGTGTCAACCTCTATTGCTAGGGCGCTTGCTGATGCTGGGTCTCCTGTCATTATCATCGACGCTGACCTTCGCCGTCCCACCATTGCGAAGAAGTTCAAGATTGACTCAAAGGTTGGTCTAACCCAGGTGCTAGCTGGGCAAGTTGAGCTAGCTGATGCAGTTCGTCAGTTTGAAGATACTCAGCTCTTTATTTTGCCTGCCGGCCGTATTCCCCCTAATCCCTCTGAGCTTCTTGGCTCAGATAAGATGCGCCAGCTTATTTCAGAGCTCTCCAGCGAATTCACGGTCATTATTGACGTTCCCCCGGTACTCCCTGTAACTGACGCAGCTCTACTCTCAACAGCTGTTGACGGCGTTGTTCTTGTTGGAACTGTCGGGAAGACCCGCAAGGAGAACCTTGCAGAAGCAGCAGCTAACCTTCGTAAGGTAAACGCTACGCTTCTGGGAGTTGTGATTAACAGAGCGCCTCGTACGGGGTTGGGCAATTCCTACTACGGCTTTGCGTACAGCTCAACGGGAGCATACACCAGCTACTATGGTCAGGACGCCCAGGAAGGCAAGAAAAAGGGCGCGAGGAAGAAGAAAGCTAAGGCTAGCTCCTAGCTAAAATTCTAAGAGCCGTTACGGTTTATGCCAGCTCAGCATTCTCTGCTAGCTGGCATAAACTGTATACAGGCTCTTATAAGCCGTAAACTGACTGAGGATGAAATCATCATGACCGATACGCCAACGCAACTCCAGGATGTCCCGCTTCCCATCCGCATACAGCTTTCTCATGCATATTTTCAGCACCTTGCTAACCGCCTAAGAGTTGATGTTCTTCATATCAAAGGGTATGCCTTCGCAGATGAGGTGTATCGCCCAGGTCGCTCAAGCACTGATGTTGACTTACTGGTGCGACCAGAACATCTTGATCGGTTCATTGAGGGTGCTTTGGCAGATGGCTGGAGAGTTCTCACCCACTTTGAAACCGGGTCAATTTTTGAACATGCGATGACCCTCTACCACGGATCATGGGGGCTAGTCGATATACACCGCTATTTTCCAGGTATTGGGGATTCCGATGGGTCGGCTTTCGAGACGCTGTGGATTCAACGCCGTACGAGAAATATCGCTCACTACCCTTGTCAGTTACCTTCACTTGTTGATTCCCGTATTATCGTCGTGGTGCATGGGGCTCGTTCCGCTGCAGCTCAAAAGCCTGATATTACTTTCCTCGAAAATACGCTCTCGCCCTCTGAGTGGAGCGAAATACGCCAACGCCTTCCCGAGCTAAGCGCAGAAGTAGCGTTTGCAGCTGCTATGGGAGAGCTAGATTCTTTCAAGAGCCACCGAGATTACCTGCTGTGGAAATCCGTATCGGAAGATACTCCAGAACATATCCGCTGGAAGGCTCGTTTTGATCATGCACAAGGAGTGAGAGAAAAGCTACGGGTGGTAACAAATATCTTCCTGGTCAATAGGGATCATCTAGCGATGGAGCTAGGGCATGAACCCAGCAAAAAAGAGATTCGAGAAAAGTTTTTTAGTCGCTTTACAATGTTCAGCTTTGCGAAAAGGAAGTAAGAATTGTCTGCTCTCTACCAACGCACACCTCATGCAGCTTATGTTTTAGGGTTCGAGCATGATGCTATTGCGGATGATGCCTCATACGTAGCCAATCTACTGACATCAGAGATTGCAGTGCTCAACGGCCCCAGCGCTGTGATCTGGGAAATATTGGAGGAGCCCACAACTTCAGAGGACATCATCGCTGAAGTTACCGACATCTATGGGGTTCCTCGTGAAACAGTTGCGGTGAGTGTTCTTAGCTTTCTAGATTCGCTCGAACAGCAAGGAGTGATTCAAGTCGAAGATAGATCTGGTGAATAATAAAATTTGGGGTAGCAGTAAGATTCTACTGCCGCCCCAAAAAATTTTATAAGGTATCTAGCTGACTCTTAATCTCAGCAATAAAACGTTCCTCGCTGAATTGCTGGATATGTTCTTTAATTCTATGAGCCGAGTATTCTGTCTCATCAAAATTCTCTACAGCAGCCCTAATATCAGTTGAGCTGGGGGTTTTGATAAAGGTGCCGGTGACACCTTCGACGATAGTGTCAAGAAAGCCACCTGCCTGAAGAGCTATAGTGGGCTTGCCGAAGGCTCCCCCTTCGAGTGGAGTAATTCCGAAATCTTCATGGGATACAGCCAGGAGTGCTTTCGAGTTCGCATAGGCAAACTGCATCTGTTCGTCTGAGAGGTTCGATACGAAAGCCACATTGTCAGTTGCTTGAGCTTCGAGCTCGTTTTTCATGGGGCCAGCGCCAATCACTAGAAGCTTTTGATTAGTGCCGGCGAAAGCTTCAACGGCGTGCTGTACATTCTTATAGGGCAGTAGCCTTGAAACGATAAGGAAATACCCGTCCTTCACAAACCCTTCAAGACCAGGGATAGGTTTTTGCTCGCCCAGGTCACTCATCGAGTAGGGGGGGAAAATAATATTGACGCGTTTGCCGTATACATCAAATATACGCTGCTGAATGGTAGACGAGTTCGCAATATAGTGAGGGTGGCGGTTTGCTGCTTTACGATCCCATTTACGGAGAAAGGGCCTCATCATTTTAAAAGCTCTCGCGATACCCTTATTAATCCGATGCCCCATGTACTGATCGGTGAGATAAATCCATCGAGCAGGTGAGTGACAGTAAACTAGAGCGCGAGAAGTCATATCGAACCCGTGCGCCCATCCTGTCGTTGAGACAACTACCTTTTCTGCATCTACGCGAAGTTTGTTAGAGAAGTAAGGCAGAAGTGGAAGCGCCAATCGGTGGTCACGCCTAAAGATTGAAATCTTATTGAGCGGTGATGTGATAACAGTGCAGTCCTTGAACTCAGGGTAGGTTCCCTCTGGATCATACAGGGTGGTATAGATGGGTGCTTCAGGAAAGGCCTTGTGCAGGGCAAGCACTACTCGTTCTGCGCCGCCACGTTGAGTGAGATAGTCGTGAGCAATAGCAATAGGGTACCGCGCTGTGGCCTGCGGGGTGTGATTAGGACGCATGGGGCGGCTCTTTCGACTAGAAGTTTTTTTGTGCACGGTTAGGATGAGTAACACCTGCGTAGCTTGCTGACTCCACGATGAGGGAGATGAGCTTTTCCGCTAACGGGGTAGGGATATTATCAGCTACAGCGTCAACTGCATTACCCATTAATTTTACGCTAGTTTCAGTGCTTACTTGAGCTAATATCCGTACGGCTAGCCCCCAAAGCCCCGTCGGAGATACGGGCGCGAGGCTGTAAGTTCCATGCTTCTTCGTGAAAAGATTACGGGCAGCCCCGGAATAAAGGGCTCGTTTAGCTCGTATAGCTGTTGTTGTTGCTGCAACATAGTGAGGAGTAGCTAGTTTAGGGTCAATAATAATTTCAGCACCTGCTCCGTGCACCCTATACCCCATATCGACGTCTTCCCAGCCGTACAGACGATAGCGTTCATCGTACCCCCCCAGCTGGTCGAAGAGCTCACGTGTCATAGAGACATTTCCTGCCCAATATATCCACTGCTTGTTTTGTTCAGTAGCATAGGCATTTTCCCTGAACTTATGGTCTCGGTAACGACCGTAGACTCGTGCATAAGGTGTTTCAGGAAAGATATTATTATAAATGCCGATAACCCCTACTTGCCTGCCGTCCTTGTAGTGGCTAAGGTGCTGCTGCACATAGTGATGAGCCGGCTGAAGATCATCGTCGCATCTAATAAGCACATCTGCGTCTGCAGCCTGGTGTCCGGCGTTAAGGGCAGCAACCCGACCGCGGTTTTCCTCAAAGACAATCATTGAAAGGTTAAGTAACCCGCGATCAATATAACTCTGGACGACGTCAGCTGACCGATCGATATCACCGTCGATAACGACGATGACTTGAAAGTTTTTTTCGGTCTGCTTCTCTAGTGCATCAAGAGGGTAGTGAAGTTTAGCGGCGCCTCCCCTAGTTGGGATAATAACGGCGGCTGAATAAGTGCTCATATTTTGATTAGCTTCTTTCTAGTGTTTCTAGCAGAAGGCGAAGTCTTTCTTTCCCAGCTTCAGGAGAGTAGTTTTCGTACCAGCGCCAATAATTTGCTGTTAGCTGCGTCTTAGTAGCGTTTGTATTGGTCTGGTTTTGCTCAACTAACTCAGTAATCTTTGTGGCAAGTCCGACTACGCTACCTTGCGAAAAAACCCAGGGATAGTCAGGGCCCAGGATTTCTGGGAGCGCCCCGGCATCCGAAATAACAAGCGGCTGATAAGCACTCATAGCTTCGCTGGCTACCAGCCCGAAGGACTCTTCTACTTCAGAGGGAACTACAAGAATATCAACCTGTGAGAAGAGATCCTCTGGGGCAACCCACCCTAATGAGATTACGTCACTACCTAGTTCTGCAAGTGACCTATTAATCTGGTCTGAGCTCTTCTCATCGATGAATTTTGCTTCCCCACCAATAACAAGCTGAAAGTGGTATTTCCCCTCGGGTTCATTCAATGATTTTATGGCTTGTGCAAGAGTATGGGTTCCTTTGATGGGGGAAGGTCTTCCTAGAAAACCCAGGCGCACTATATTATCTGTCTGATCGTATACGCTTTTGCTTCGCGGCACCTCAGCCACCCAGTTTTCAAAGGCAACACTATTCTTGATGCGAGAGGCCATATATTGGCTTGGGACAAGAACTTTCTGGGCGCCCTGTCGTGCAAGGGTGAACGCCTGATGTTGAAGACCGATAGGGAGCTGGTGAAGGTGAACAATCCTATTTTTGTCACCGGCGGTTGCTAGTGCAGGTACAAGGCCGTTACACCACAACAATTTTTGTTTGTTGCGTGCGCGCCAGGCTCGCAATCCGAGCATATAGACTTTACGGTTGGCAGCGGGTATTGTGACGGTCGAAAATCCTTCATCTTGGGCTGCTTCGATAAGCTCTGCCGGCTGGGCAGGACCAATAACGGTAATTTTATGACCGAGTGAACGGGCAGCACGCGCTAGGTGAAGAAGCATAACCTCCCCTCCACCAATCTCACCATTATTGGAAGCTATATAGATATCCATAGCATTCACCTTATTTTACGAGTTTATAAGTTTTGGTGCAGGTTTCTTATTGCTACCTGAGTAATACAAAGAGCCATATAAATTACCTACAGCAGCTACCAGCATCGACAGTTCTCGCCTATTCAGTGTTCGATCCCGCGCAAGACGCTTGAAAATAGATGAAGTGATAACTGCAATTTTCTTGACACAGTATCCAAGTGAGTAGGAAGAGCCATCATACTGAGGGTACCGACGAGCCATCAGCACCCTACCTTTACCAAGTAGGAATTTTTTCTTAAGGGAGGTTTTTGAGTCGCTTGCACGGAAACGAATTAATGCACCATCAACATACTCGATAGGAAATCCTGCTTCTTGAACTCGCCAGGAGAAGTCAACATCCTCAAAACCATAACGAGGCAGAGCTTCGTCATAACCACCGATTTCAAAAAACAGTTCTCTGTTGATAGCGCAGTTTCCATTCCCCACATGGGGCAAGTAGCTAGTTCTAATTAACCCTCGGGGAAATAACGAAGGTAAATAATTCCCTTTTGAGTCATAGGATTCAATGCGCCCTCCCGCCAATACCATTGTGCCTTTTATACGCTCCACAAAAGATTGTAGCCAGCCTTCAGACACCTCATCATCAGCATCACAAAAAGCTATCACCTCACCTGTTGTTTGCTGAACCGCAAAATTTCTTACTGCAGGTATACCTTTAAGGTCAGGTTGAGAATAAATTTTGACAGGCACTGAGACATTAGGATTATGCTCCCAGTCTTTGAGCACTTGATCCGTATTATCTGTAGACCCGTTATTAACAACAACTATTTCATAGCTATAACTAGTAGACTGGTTAGCCACAGCATCAAGCTGTTTTCCCAGTAGGTCACCGCCATTTTTTACACAAATTACAATTGAGGCGTCCATAAAGAAAATCTTTCTACTTTATTATTTTATCGTACCCAAAAAGTTCAACAGACTGATTGGTATAACTCTCAATAATAGATACTCTAATCACATATCCCATACATATACCCCAGGGGAGAGTATAGAATACTTCCCCAAGCCTTAAGGCGCATATCAAAAGTGCGATGCCCACGCCCTGGGCGATAACCTGGTATACGGTCCAATCATTGTTGCTTAGCGGGCGTATAGCTACTAGCAAAGTAACCGCTACAATGCCAATAGCCCAAATCCATCCTCCTTCAACAAAGGCTGACCAATAGGAATTATGGAAAAACCAGGTACGATCTCCCGCCAAATCGTACACATAGGCTTCCCCGAGGCCTTGGCCGAAGAAACCCGTTTGCTGAACCTTTGCCCATGCCATTTCATCAATACGAGCGCGAAGAGCATCGGTACCTGTTCTGTCGCCGAAAACTGAAGCATCTGCAAAGTCTTCAGTAATAAACCCAATTGCCCACCAGAACACTGCAAGCAAAACTACCTTGGCAGCGGGGACCAGCCGTGGAGCAAGCAAAATCCATAAGTATGCGAAAAGAAGACCTGCAAGTGACGTACGTGATCCGGTTTCCCAAAGTAGGAGACATGAAATAATAAGCACTACAATCTGCTGCCAGCGTTTTGTTAAAGCAGTCATCACTAGCAGAGCAAATACTGCATGAACTAGTCCCGCATAGTTCTTATCCCCTAGATATCCTGTGAGATACCCACCATAATTATCCTGCGCAAGACCTGCAAAGAATAGTCCAGCATTAACAAGCAAGGCAGTAGAATACCCTAAAATAGCCGATCTTAGGTGTAGCTGCCCTACTGCTATAACGTAGACAAGCCCGGTGGTAGCAATAAGGCGCGACAATCGTCTCATCCAGTCAGCGGCATATTCGCTAGGATCAGCAAAGGCAGATACCACCGCGACATAAGTCAGGAGAAGCCCAAGAATCACAAAAAGTCTCGACCAGTTACCTAGCTCAAAGACCGGTTTACGGGTCAACGCATAACCGACAATCACAAATACCATCAGCTGGTTAAAGGGTAGGCCAACTCCCGGTACAGGCTGCCCGTAGATAAGCGAAGCAAAGAGCAAAAACTCTGGTAGCCGAATCTGCGAAGCCTGAACCTTAGCTTTTTCAGCCGCTTCTTGGGCAAGCTCCCCCATGGTTTTCTCGCCCACAGTCAGCTTGCCTTGCTCACTTACACCAACAAAAGCCATATCAGCCCGCCTTCCTATACAGGTCAACTATTTGCTGCCCCATATCTGCTGTGCTCACCCAGTTCAGGGGTTCGTGAGAAGACTCCTTAGCCTCCAGAATCTTCTGGGCAACTGCAGCAACAGCAGCCTTCCGATTCATTTGGTTCAATGAAGGTACCAGTTCAGAACCGTCAAGAATCTCTGGGTTACCGCCCACAGCGGTCGCAACAAGGTTCAGGCCTGCCGCCTTAGCATCAAGTAAGGTGTAGGAGCAGTTTTCCCAGACAGAAAGCTGCACCAGAACGTCCGCCCGGCCCATGGCCTCAATGGGGTCAACGAAGCCGGGAAAAGTCACGACTTCTTCAAGCCCTAGCTCAGCCACCTGACGCGTAAGAGCGTCCTTGAGTTCACCGGCTCCGGCAATCTCTAGGGTTGCGCCCGGTACCTGCTCGTGAACCCGAGCAAAAGCCTCAACCAAGATATCAAGCCCCTTCTCAGGTGCCAGGCGCGATAGGGACAGCACACGAAGTGCCCCCTCCCCCGCCTCCACCCGGTGCGAGGCAACGGCATCGAAGGTTTCAGCAACGTCAATCCCGTTATACACCACGTCAACACCGCGAGCGCCCCACTTCCGTCTCATCTGGTCAGCAGTTGAGCGTGATACAGCGATTTTCCCGTCGGTGCCCCACAGACGTACCCGGTGTACGGTTTCCATCAGACGTGAGCGCCAGGAAGCGCCGTGATAGACCGCATCGTCACCTGCAATACCGTGCTCTGTGGTGAACAGCGTTGGTATATAGGTTCCGCGGTGAACAAGTTTGCGGGCTTTCCGGAGGTTAACGGCAGCTGCCGCTACCACATCGGCATAGGCCAGGTGCGAGTGGACGATGGCCGGTTTAAGGTCATCGATGAGGGTATCTAACGTACGCAAGGACGCCGCAAACCCGGCGCCTGTGCCAAAGTCGGCTTCGCGCACGTCCGCCCCCAGCTCTTTAAGCCGCGCTGAAAGGGCACCTGCAGGGCAGAGAATCACGAGGTGATAGCCGGGTAGCCCGGCCTCAGCGAGGTCGCTGATATGCCGGGCTACACCGCCAAATTCGGGTACCGGAACGCAGTGCAGCGCTACCGGTAGGCTGGAATTTACAGCCACTTTTCGAGCCTATCGAGTGCGGTGAAGAAGCCTTCGCCGTTGTTGACGTGGCCCTGCCAGATTTCGGGAATAAAGGAGGACTTGGGGGTCAGCTCCCGCAGCTGCTTGCCGAGTGCGGCCCAGTCCACATCGCCTTCACCGACCTGTACGCCCTCGCCGTCCACGCCGATGCCGTCGACCAGGTGCAGGTGGATGGAGCGGGGGGCCAGCAGCTCAACGGCCTCAGAGAGAGGAATCTTGAGGAAGTTCGCCGCCAGCATGGTGTGGGAGATGTCCAGGCAGAGGGCGGTGTTGTAGGTGTCGGAGAAGTCAGCGGTGTCCTTGGGGTCAAGGAAGAGGTTGTGGTACTGCTGACCGCCCATGAGCCAGGGGTAGGGGGGCAAGGTCTGAGCCGCAATACGCACGCCCGAGGTATCGAGCTTGGCCAGTGCCTCGCCGATACGCTCGTACTTGTCGGCGCGGGCGGACGGTGCGATGTGGCCGTCCTTGGTGAAGCCACCCATGGTGACGACCATGACCGGGTCGTCGTCCACGGTGAAGTAGCGGGTCAGATCACGGGTGATGTCGATGGTGCGCTGGACCTCTGCGATGGAGCGTTCCCAGGTTTCCTGGTCGCGAGAGGCCAGGTCTACCAGGAAGTCACCGGCGAAGAGGTCGGGCAGGTGGGTGGTGAAGGACATGTCGAGCTTACGGTCAAAGACCTCATCGATATCGACTTCAAGATCCTTGTAGGAGAAGTGGAATTCCAGGAAGTCGGGCTCGGCGTCCTCAATCAGGGGCTTGTAGTCGTGGTAGCGGACGGGCAGGCCCCAGGGGCGGTCAAACTTGAAGTCGCGGCGGGTCACGAGGTCGTCCTTCAGGTCGCCCTCGAAGAAGAAGGTGCCTGCTTCAACTTCACGCTGCATGGTGCGGCCCAGAAGCTGGGGCAGGTAGTTGGGCTGTAGGCCGCGGCCGGGTGACTTGACCTCGACGTCCGCCTCGGTCACGACCTCACCCTTAGCGATGGTGCGGGTAGCAACCAGTGACTTAGCCAGGTTAACACGGTTCATGAGCTCACCGGTGGAGACCTCGCGGGGAGCTGAGGTACCGATAGATTCCTCTACCTCACGAATCTGCTGCACCATAGCCTTGAACTCGTCAGGCAGCAGGGAGACGGTGTGGTCGTTGCCTTCGAGGGTCTTATCGATGGTGAAGTGCTTTTCAATAATCTTGGCACCGCGGGCAACGGCTGCGATGGGCACGTGGTAGCCGCGTTCGTGGCCCGAGTAGCCCACCAGGCACTGGCCGATTTCAGCCAAGCGGTCCATGTAGGCCAGGTTGACGTCCTTGAAAGGAGCGGGGTAGGTGGACTGGCACTGCAGCAGGGCGTAGGAGGCGCCCAGGGAGCGCAGCAGGTTAACCGACTCGCGGATCTCTTCTTCGCGGCTCATACCGGTAGAGACCAGCATGGGCAGGCCGCGGGAGGCCATATCTCGCAGCAGTTCGTGGTTGGTCAGGTCGGCTGAAGCAACCTTGAGACCCTGAATACCGTAGTCGACCAGGGCCTGGACCGAGGGGCCGTCCCAGGGGGTGCACATGATGTCCATATCGTGCTGCTTGACGTGGTCAAAGACCTCGTACATCTGGTCAACGGTCAGGGAGAAGCGGGAGAGCAGATCGAGGGTATACTGCACACCCAGGTCTTCGCCGGCTGACTTTGAGCCCTTCTGGCGGTAGAGTGCGTCCATGTCGCGAAGCTGGAACTTAACGGCGTCCGCACCGGTATCAACCGCTAGGTCAACCAGGCGCTTAGCCAGGTCAACATCGCCCTGGTGGTTGTTGCCGATTTCGGCAATGATGAAGGAGGGTGAGTCTTCGGTGATTTCGGTGCGGCCGATACGCAGCACGTTCTGCTCGTCCATGGCGATAGCAACCAGGTGGCCGCGTTCGTCCACCAGCGGAAGGTGGCTAATGCCCTTGGCGAACTCGCCCTGTAGGTCTGCGGGCTCTGAACCGATGGGAGCGGTCTTAACGCCCTGGTTAGCTACCTCAAGGGCACTGGTCTCAAGAGATGCGGTGGGGTTGGCGATGAGCCAACGGCGGAAGTCACCATCTGACAGGGAGCCCTTAAGCACACCCGATTCGTTGACCAGGAAGATAATGCGCTGCCCGTTAGCAGAAATTTTCTGCAGGGCAGTGAGTACCGGGTCCTCAGAGAAAACGATGTAGGGGGTGATATTACGTTCGATAATCATGGTGTTTTAACCTTCGTTTTCTTCTGATGCGAGTGTGGTGAGCAGTTGGTGTTCTGCGACGGAGAAGTCAATGGGGGCGTCAATGTCTACGCCTTCGACCTCATCGAGCATAAAGAGCTCGATGTTGCCGCCCAGTCGGTTGTGCAGGGTTTCGTAGAGCTCCGTCTTGGTGATGTACATGGAGCCGTTTTCGCGGTAGCGGAAGGTCTCACGAGTGAGTTCCTGACGGCGGGGGCGAGCCATGACCTCATACTGGGCAGTGGGCGGCTCAGTGGCAGCCCAGATAAAGGGGCCGATGGGGATAACGCCCACCATGGAATCTGAGGCTGAGGCAGCGAACTGGCGGATAGCCCGGGCCAGGGTGCCAGGCAGACGGACGGGTGAGGTCGCTTGCAGGAGCATGACGGCGTCCGGACGTTTGCCCTCCGCTGTATAGAACTCGATAGCGTGCTCAATCACCGGTTCGGTGGCGGTGGTGTCTTCTGCCAGGTGGTTCGGGCGCATGAAGGGCACCTCTGCCCCGTACTGGCGGGCAATATCAGCTAGCTCCGCGTCATCGGTTGAGACCAACACGTCAACCAGGTGTTCGCCTTCCAGCTCGGCCTTTACGGCAAGGGCCTGTTCAATGGTCCAGGCGACGAGAGGCTTACCTGCGATGGGTTTGAGGTTCTTTCGGGGGATTCCCTTGGACCCGCCGCGAACGGGTATCACGCAGAGAATGCGCATGCTCTTTAGTTCTCCAATGATCGAGTGAGGTATTCAGCGATGTGCTGTGCTGGTTCCTGTGCTGGCATCTGAGGCGCCGGGGTAGGAGCGCTCCCCCACTGGTTCATACCGTAGCGTTCCCAAAACTCGGTAACCCAGGCGGGTGGGTTAGGGTGATATACCCAGGCGGGCACTCCGCGCAGTGCAGCTTCTAGCACACCGGTTGAGAATATTGACACAACCGGGTTATTCACCTGGTTGAGGGGCTGCTGGGAGCGGTCAATATCGATTCCTAGTTTACTCATAAGAGAGTGGGTTAAGCGGGAAAGTTTATCTTTCTCACTCGGATGCGGTCGGTATATAGCCTTGTGCTCGCGTGTGAACTTGATGCTCGCTCGTGCGAAAGACGCTCTGGGTAGCTCAGCCCCGTGCATTTGTCCCAGAAAAATAGGGGTTTCGGCGATTGCGCTGGGCGCTACCGGGGGCTTCTGAGCAGCCTCCCAGAAGAGCTGAGAACCGACTACGTCATAGGTGACGTCTTCTCTGCCTGATATCCAGAATTCAGCGTCTGCCTGACTGAACGCAAGAAGGTGGGTACCAGGAGCTAGCGGGGGTGCGTAAGGGGTATGTAGACCGTGCTGGACGGTGATGAAGCGAGCACCCGTACGTTGGGTGAATCGATAGGCTGCGGCACCCCAGGCCATATAGTGTCCCAGGGCAAGAACCTGCTGTACTTCTTCTAACGCAGCGTCAAGGTCGGCTTCATCCAGCGCGATAACCTGCCAGTTACCTTCAGGAAGGTGTTCGGTGACGTCTTCGGGTGCCCACACAGCATATGAACCTGGTACTAGCCAACGGGCAGGCCTTATCAGAGACCCCAGGGAGGTCGGCGACGTAGAGTCCAGAGCAAGCAGAATTTGCGGTTTATTACCGGGTACGTGAAGATACCCTGCCACAGAAGCAGGTGCGTCGGTGGAGGCATTACCCCCGCGAGCCCGAACGAAAATATTCTTGAGCGTGTTTTTTGCCCGACGGAGCAGATGGGCGTTAGCCTGCCACTTGCTCCATGCCTCGAGATCTGCGGGATAGATTAGACCCATAGGGTATCCATTTTCTGTGCGCGATGGAAGAAAGTATGTTCAGCCTGGCTGCGTTTAAGGCCGGCAGAGCGAATTGAGTCACTCCAGCTAGGGTCAGCGATAATACGCTGGCACAGTTCAATCAGCTCTTCGGTGCTCTGATAGAGGAGAACCTCAGAACCGACCTCGTAGAATTCCTCAACGTCAGGGCGGTCAATGAGCTGGAGTCCGTTCATGCCGGGCACCTCAAAAGTACGCATAGCCAGACCTGCCTGTAGGCCGTGGACATTGAGCGAGGCTGCCGCTGCAGCCTGTACGCGATAGGCTTCAGCCAGCGGGATATCACGTTCAGCTGGCAAATCGGGGCGTTTAAGCTCCCAGGTACGAAGGCGGTCAAAGGGGTGGTGTGACCAGGCCCGCCCGTACACGCGTACCGGAACACCGGCGTCCTTAAGAGCAAGCATCATCGTTTCGCGATTTTCGTAGCGGGAACCGACAAAGACGATTTCGGGGACGCGGGTTCGCGGGAAATCTGCCAGTTTGGGGTCGTAACCATTAGCAACGAAGTGAGCGTTAATACCTTCTGTTGCGAAAGCTTCAGCTTCAGATCGGGCGTAGCTGACAACCGTAGGGAGGCTGCGTAAGAAGTCCAGGGTATAACGGTGACGCTTAAGATCGTCGTACAGCCAGAGGATATAGGGGATTTTTCGATCGGTGACAGCCTGCCAGAAGTTATCGCCTAGTGTATCTGCCTTGATGACGATGAGTTTATCGGGGTTCACCTCTCGAAGAACCTGCAGGGCTTTGGCTGTAGCCGCTTTTTCAGCAGCTTTCTGCCCGTCAAAGCCAACTTTTGAGGGTAATTCGTAGAGAGCTTTATTGCGTAGCTTGTCCTTGACCGTATCGAAGGCATCGTAGCGATACACCGTTACGTCGTAGCCTAACTGGGTAAAACCATCTGCGATGGAATAGCAGTAGCCGTGAAAGGCAGGGCTGATGATGAGGAGTTTCTCTGCCATTTATCGTTTGCTTTCTGCTTTCTTGATATAGGTAAGTTCTTCACGGAGTGCCATCAGAGGGGTGACAGCCCGATTACGGAGTGCTCTGACTGAGTTGAAGAGGAAGTTAGCAACAGTTACAGCTTTCAGGGCCATAGCTAAATGCTTACCTTCATTCCATTTTGCGTTGTAGATAAAACGGGAATCGAGCACCCACTGACGCCGTTGAGCCGAGGCTCCGGATGAGCCTCCCCCTACGTGTTCTACAACTATATCGCCACGGAAGACCCGTTTGATTCCTTGAGCAGCTAGCCTGCGCTGCAGATCAATTTCTTCACTGTTCATGAAGAAACGTTCGTCCATTCCTCCCACGGAATTAAAATCTTCGCGTCGGAGCATCATGCAGGCTCCCATGAGCCAGTCTGGTTCTGCCCGATGTCCAGTGGTGCAAGCTAAATCGTGGCCGACCATCATATGCCAGAACCGGGTAGGGCGTAGGCGAGCCACTGGAGTAAACCATTCCCAGGCATGATGGCGAGTTTTAGGGAAAGCCCGACCAACCCACTGCGATTCGCCGTTGTAGCCAGTGATTTGCGGGCTCAGCATAACTCCTTGCCCCGCTCTACTAGCTTCTTCTTCTGCGGCAGAGAGCATATCGGCAAGAAAGTTAGGGGGGAGGGTTAGATCGCTGTTAAGGATAAGCACCCAGTCACCGGTTGATGCCGCAACACCGGTATTAACGTTAGCGCCAAACCCTCCGTTGGTATCACGACGGACGACGGTTACGCCCTCAATCTCGGGGAAGGGCTGAGGAGAGGCATCATCAGAAACCACAATTTCGATGGACAGCTCAGCACTCTGTGCCTTAACCTGCTCAACAAGATTTAAAGCATCAGTGGGGTCCCCGTAGAAAGGAATCAAAACTGACAAATGCGGCATATAAGCTCTTTCTCTTTCTTTGTACCAGGGACTAGCTGTATGGCATAACCCCGGTTCTAGCTTAAAAGTCCCTTACATCGTTCTGCTATTTTTCATAACCTGCTCGCAGATTTCTACCACAGCCTTACCCCACTTATCCCATGTAAGCCGTGCTGCTGAGTCCTCCCGAGCTGCGTGAGCAGCCTGCCGAAGCTCTTCATCGGTGAGATACCGAAGTAGATTGGCAATTTCTTCTACTGCGTTCTCCGGTGAAACAAGCCACCCCGTTTTTCCATCTTTAACAAGGGTAGGAATCCCACCTACGCAGGTGGAAATTACAGGTAAACCATGGTTCAAAGCATCCGTTACCACTACGCCTCCAGCGCTAGCCTCTGTGGGCTCTAACAGAGCATCGTGCGAGCTATACAGGGCTGAAAGATCTTCTTTAGACTGGCGGGGCAGATAGGTGACCCCCGCTATGGGAGTCTCTTCCGGGGCGCCGATAACCGTCAAGGTTAATTCGGGCCTGTGCGCATGGGCGAGAGCAAAGCTTTCTAGTGCTCGGTCTCCCCCCTTTCGCTTCCAATCGGAACCAATGAATAAAAGATTTATTCCAGGATTTCGCTGAGGTATGGTGGAGCTATCCGAAGGTAGAACCCCGGGGCCAAAAGGGGTAACAGCGATTTTTGATGATAAAATCTCCGTATCTCGGATAAGCTGCTCTGCCGACCACTCACTTGCAACACAATAGTAAGCAGATTTTTTTGCAACCAACTTATCCAGTACATGCCCCTGAAGTTGCGTTAAGGCTGATACTTTCTTTCCGATAAAGTAACCACGCACCATCGCTGCGAAGGATGAGTCTGTAACCTGAACAACCGGAATATGTGATGGAACCCCTAACGACTCTTTAGAAGCAGCAAGAGAGATAACCACATCAATCTTTTGCTCGTTACATAGCTTCCGTACGTATGAGGCTTTACGAAGTGTTGTCGCAAAGGCATCTGATGGCAAATAAACCGTATTAGATAGACCATATAGCTTAGCCAACATTCTATCTAAAACACTATCCGAAATAGCAGGAACCTGAAGAAGGACCACATTAGCCTGGGCTGAAAGAGCGTCTACAGCCGGGAGCACTGCCCCAGACCAAGAGGCAGGGTCATTCATATCCCAGGAAGATAAAATACCGATACGCACTCTTCAGTGGTGTCCTTCCATCATACGTAACGTTCAAATAGTCAAAAGCGTGTGATGCCTCCACACATTCTTTCGGAGACATCACACGCTATAGACACTGACAAACTATATTAGTTAGCGCGTCCGTCAAACAAGCTAGTCACAGAGCCCTCATCAAAGACTTCCTTGATAGCACGAGCCAGCAAGGGAGCAATTGATAGTACAGTCAGGTTGTCGAAAGTCTGTTCGAGCTTGAGCGGCAGGGTGTTGGTAACAACAACTTCGCTAGCCCCGCAGTTAGCAAGACGCTCAGCAGCGGGATCCGAGAAAACAGCATGGGTAGCTGCAATGATGACGTCCTTAGCACCGTTCTCCTTAAGCACACGTACTGCACCGGCGATAGTGCCACCGGTATCAATCATGTCGTCGATGAGCACGCAGGTACGCCCCTCGATGTCACCCACAACGGTCTTTGAAACAGCCTGATTGGGCACGTTGACATCGCGAGTCTTGTGGACGAAAGCCAGCGGGGCGCCGCCAAGGAGTTCAGCCCACTGCTCAGCAACGCGTACACGGCCGGTGTCGGGTGAAACCACGGTGACGTTATCGGTATCGACCTTGCTTGCTACGTACTCAGCAAGCAGGGGGATAGCCATCAGGTGGTCAACGGGGCCGTCGAAGAAACCCTGAATCTGAGCGGTGTGAAGGTCAACGCTCATCAGGCGGTGGGCACCGGCAGTCTTGTAGAGGTCTGAGATCAGGCGTGCTGAGATGGGTTCACGGCCCTTGTGCTTCTTGTCCTGGCGGGCGTAGGGGTAGAAGGGGGAGACCACGGTGATAGAACGAGCTGAAGCACGCTTGAGCGAGTCAATCATGATCAGCTGTTCCATGATGGCGTCGTTAATCGGTGCCGGGTGGGACTGGATTACGAAAGCGTCCTTCCCTCGCACTGAATCCTCGAAACGGACGTAGGTTTCCCCGTTGGCGAAGGTGTAGGCGGATGAAGGAAGAACTTCGTTCCCCAGTTCCGCTGCGATCTGTTCAGCGAGTTCGGGGTGGGCGCGGCCTGAGACCAGCGCCATCTTCTTTTCGCCTGGATTCGTAATCTCAGTCATTACTGCTATTCGCTTTCCTTAACTGAGCTGGCTGATTCCGCATCCAGTGCAGCCTGAGCTGCTTCTGCGGCTTCAGTACCGGCTCGCTTTTCAATGACCCAGCGTTCGATGTTGCGCTGAGGGGCTTCGTTAATTGCTAGGGCGCCTGCGGGGACGTCCTTGCGGATGACGGTTCCAGCTCCAGAATACGCGCCATCTCCGATATGTACGGGTGCGACATACATGTTGTCGGACCCCATTCGGACATTGTTCCCTACGGTGGAGCGATGTTTATTCACGCCGTCGTAGTTCACAAAGACTGATGCTGCGCCGATATTTGAGTTTTCGCCGATCGTCACGTCCCCCGCGTAAGAGAGGTGGGGCAGTTTTGAACCGGCGCCAATTTCGGCGTTCTTGGTTTCAACGAAGGTGCCAATCTTGCCCTTGGGGCCAAGCTTGGTACCGGGTCGCAGGTAAGCGAAGGGGCCAACGGTAGCGCCGTCAGCGATTTCTGAGTCAGAGCCCTCGGTGCGGGAGATAGTCGCATTCTCCCCTACCTTGACGTTGGTCAAAGTAGTGTCAGGACCGATGACAGAGCCGGTAGCAATGTGGGTGGTGCCGCGCAGGTGGGTACCGGGCAGGATAGTAACGTCGTTGTCGATGGTGACAGTAACATCAATCCAGGTGGATTCGGGGTCAACGATAGTAACACCTGCGACCATATGTGCATGAGTTAGACGGTCGTTGAGCTTACGTCCCAGCTGAGCTAGCTGGACACGGTCGTTAGCACCCTCAACTTCCCAGCGGTCTTCAATATCGAGAGCGCTGGTGCGGTAGCCGTCCTCGCGGGCAATGGAAAGGACGTCGGTGATGTACTTTTCGCCCTGGGCATTGTCGGTGGTGACGCGGGTCAGCGAGTCACGCAGAACCTTTGCATCAAAGGCATAAATACCGGAGTTGATCTCGGTGATAGCAAGCTGCTCGGGGGTGGCGTCTTTGGCTTCGACGATAGCGGTTACTTCGCCAGCTTCGTTGCGGACGATACGGCCGTAGGAACCGGGTTCATCGATGTGGGTTGTCAGAACGGTGACGGCGTTCTTGCCTTCTTCGTGGAAGGTAATGAGCTTGCGCAGGGTCTCGGTCTTCAACAGGGGAACGTCGCCGTAGGTCACCACAACGGTACCTTCGACTTCCCCTGATTCAGCGTCAAGACCCAGCAGACCGACTTCAACAGCGCGCCCGGTACCGGGAATTTCGTCCTGATCAACGATGGTGACGTCAGCATCGAAAGCAGTAACGTGGGCTGCCACCTTATCGCGCTGGTGGCGCACAACAACAGCCAGATTTTTAGGGTCAAGTTCACGAGCTACAGCTACCGCGTGTTCTACCATGGAGCGCCCGCCGATGGGGTGCATGACCTTGGGGGTAGAGGACTTCATGCGGGTTCCAGCTCCGGCAGCTAGAACGATAACAGCGGACGGAACTGAAGCAGTAGCAGTCACTAGTTGGTACTCCTTGAGCGAGTGAGACCCCTATGGTTTGCAGGTTGAGGGGGTGTTGAGCTCCGCCACAAGGACTCGAACCTTGAATAACGGCTCCAAAGGCCGCTGTGTTGCCAATTACACCATGGCGGATTACAGTCTGCGTTTCTTCTAGAGAAGCAGTACAGACGAATCTAGATATTACCAACTCTCACGCCCAGAACGAAACGTACCCGGGGTAGGTGTCGGCAAAACATTCATGGAGAAGCTATCAGGGCCCCAGCCAGGGAATAATTTTTGTGAGAGCTAACTCAATTTCTTCAACGGCTATACGGGCAGCTTCAGCCCCTTTGCGATAGGGGTCATCTATTTTATCCCCTCGTGCAGGAACCTCATCTAACTGATACATGAAGGTCACTGGATCCGCTCTGCGGCCTGCGGTTTCTCGCACTCTGGCCATCTGCTTAAGCAGGTGAATTTTAGCCCGGTATTGGGGCCACTCTCTCACTAGCCAGTTTAGGTGCTCTTTTTCCATGACTAGCACTAGGGCTGAGCTTTCGATGAGATCACCTGTGATTTGTTTTGCCTTATGATGTCTGAATTTGACTCCGCGGGAATCTAGCTCCTCATCAATAAACGGTGCGACGCCAGAACCTACCACAGCTCCTGTGCCGGCGCTGTCAAAAGTCCAGCTAGATTCAGTCCCTACGATTTGCTCTGCAATGTACTGGGCAGAGGCACTACGAGCAATATTGCCGGTGCAGACGAAAAGAATTTTTTTCTGTGGGTGGGTTTCTGCAGTCGGGGGTTCTCCCTCTTTCTTGCCCACCTGCCCTCTGCGGAGCGCCCCTACATTAAATTGCGCCATTTTTATGCGGTCTTTCCCTGCTTCGTCCTACTGTAACCGGCCTCTGTAAGAAGCTTTAACACCAAAGAGTTTTGGAGAACTCTTCTCTCCGTCCAAACTCAAAACTTTACTGCTTTTTTAGGTTCTATTCGTGCTTTTCGCCTGCAGGTGACAACCTAAATCGCTCGTTGTAGCCTAAAGAGATGGCACATCTACTTGGCGGCGAAGACCTGCATATTGAATTTCCCACCCGCACTATCTTTGAGGGCATCACTGTTGGCCTAAATGAGGGTGACCGTATCGGTATTGTGGGCCGTAACGGCGACGGTAAATCAACCCTGCTCTCCCTGCTCGGTGGGCGCCTTGAACCAGACTCCGGCAAGGTAACAGTGCGCTCTGGTACCCGTATCGGCTTTCTAGACCAGGCTGATGTGCTCGATGATTCACTCACTGTAGGCCAGGCTATTGTCGGTGATACACCCGAGTATGAGTGGGCTTCAGACGCTAAGATTCGCGATGTTATCTCGGGTCTGGTATCAGACCTAGATTGGAACGCACCCGTCTCCTCTCTCTCAGGCGGCCAGCGCCGCCGCGTAGCCCTTGCTGCGCTGCTAGCGGGTGACTGGGACGTCCTGATGCTCGACGAACCCACCAACCACCTCGATGTTGAAGCTATCACCTGGCTGGCCAACCATCTCAAAACCCGCTGGTCCAAGAACGCGGGTGGCCTATTAACCGTTACCCACGACCGCTGGTTCCTCGACGAAATTTGTACCGATACCTGGGAAGTTCACGACGGCATCGTAGAGCCCTTCGAGGGTGGGTACGCTGCTTACATTCTGCAGCGCGTTGAGCGTGACCGCCAGGCGGCTGCTACCGAAGCAAAACGCCAAAACCTCATGCGTAAGGAACTTGCCTGGCTACGCCGCGGCGCCCCCGCACGCACGTCCAAGCCCAAATTCCGCATCGACGCCGCTAACGCCCTCATTGCCGACGTACCACCGGTACGCAACAAGGTGGAGCTATCGCAGATGGCGGTGTCTCGCCTGGGTAAGGACGTCGTGGATATTGAGGACGTCGATGTCAGCTACCCCGGTGCCAGCGCGCCCGGTGCGACCAAGGACGTGCTCAAGAAGGTTACCTGGCGTATCGCACCGGGTGAGCGCACCGGCATCATGGGCGTCAACGGTGCCGGTAAATCAACCCTGCTAGGCCTTGTAACTGGTTCGGTAGAGCCTACCCACGGGCGGGTTAAGCACGGTAAGACTGTGAAGGTCGCTACGCTGACCCAGCAGCTCGATGAGCTACGCGAGGTCGAGAATGACCGGGTTTCAGATGTCATTGGGCGCAAGCGCACCTCTTATGTAGCTGGTGGTAAGGAGATGACCCCCGGGCAGCTTCTGGAACGTCTAGGTTTTACATCGGCTCAGCTATCTACCCCGGTTAAAGACCTGTCAGGTGGGCAGAAGCGCCGTCTTCAGCTTCTGCTGATTCTGTTGGATGAGCCCAATGTCCTTATCCTGGATGAACCCTCTAACGATCTCGATACCGATATGCTGGCGGCGATGGAGGACCTTCTCGATACCTGGCCCGGCACGCTCCTGGTGGTTTCGCACGACCGCTACCTGATGGAACGTGTCACCGACCAGCAGTACGCGCTCATCAACGGCACTTTTAGGCATCTGCCGGGCGGGGTTGATGAGTATTTGCAGCTTTCGGCGTCTGCAGCTGCCGCTCCGTCGACGAAGGCCGTTGATTCTTCGCCTCTCGGTAAACAGGACGCCAGTAGTAGCTCTGTAGCTAAGGCTAGCGGAGCTGAGGTACGCGCAGCTCAGAAGGAAATCAACCAGATTGACCGCAAGCTGGCTAAGCTGGCAGATCAAAAAGCCAAGCTGGATGAGAAGATGGCCAGCCACGATCCTTCAGATTATGAGGGTTTGGCGGCTCTCTCTGCCGAACAGCAGGGTATTCAGGCGGAAGTTGATGAGCTAGAACTGCGCTGGATGGAACTCAGCGAATTCTGTGAATAACGTTCTGGCTCAGGTATCGACACTTATCTAAGTCTATGAAAAAATAGCCCCGTGGACTACCAAATTATTTTTAAGCAGAAGATTCTTCATCCTCTTGGCCGAGCTCTGAGCTTTCCTGAAATCCAACATGCTTCGCCCCTAATCAATGGAGGCAACTTTCTTTACTACTGGATGTATGCCTACCACAGGGAGAAGCAAGGAACAAAGACTAAGGTGCAGGAACAAGAATCAATCCGTATGTGGTTTGATGAATTTCCTTGGCTAAATAAATACTCAGTCCGACCGACCCTCATTCACCGCCTCCTATCGACTTGGAATGGTTCTTCCCCCGATGTACTTGGTCGAGATTTCACTAAAACGCAGCTCCGAGAATTTTCTCTAGCTTTACTTGAGTCATCACCAAATTTCATGGATAAAGTTAAGCGATATCAGTCGTGGCTTGGAAAAGACACATGCGTGATTAATATTCGCCGAGGTGACTACTATATGCATCAGCACCTCATCGACCAGTACGGTCTAGACAATGAAAAATATGTGAAAGCTGCTCTAGCGCAAGTCTCGGATAAATTCACCCGTTTTTGTATCGTATCTGATGATATTGCTTGGTGCCAGGAATATATTGCTCCACTTGTCCAGGGAGAGATTTTCTATAACCGCAATCGGCAGGATTTATTTGATGATTTAGCATTACTCGTAGCAGCACCAGCACTTATTCTTGCAAATTCTACTTTTTCTTTCTGGGGAGGGCATCTTGGGGATTCGCTCAACCCAGAACGTTGCGTACTAGCGCCTCCATACCACTTCAGGAACTCAGACGGAAGCTACAACAGAGAACGTTTTGACGGTTCATGGATAGTCGTTGAAATTGATGATTAGATTGATACTACTACGAAATATAGCACTAGTCTAATAGCTGCAGTAAAATCCCTATGCAGAACTTCTCAAAAATTCTCTACTCCATAAAAACAGCATTAGTTAGAGACTCTTATGTACGATGCTAGTATCATCATTCCTGCTTATAATGCAGAAAAACTATTACACTCACTCTTGATTCTCTTTTCAACCAATACTCAGCCCAAATATCCAACGTGAGCTATACCCGCAATGTCAGTACTGCCTATATTAAATCAGAATACTTGCTTTTTGTGATACTGATTATGCAGCCAGTTACTACTAGGCGATACCGCTCTCAT
>NZ_JBOEQD010000020.1:0-28285 GCF_050689125.1 Rothia sp. L_38
TGGTAACCCAAGCTTGCCCTAACTACCAATTCCGCCCCACAGGGAATAGGCTAGAAAAACATGCCGTTATACTAGGCGTACCCAACGGAAAGGCAAAGACAGTGGCCAGCAGCTACCGCACCCCAGCCGGGGCAGAGCTTACCAACGAACTCGTCACCGAACTTCGCAAGGACTACCCCATCCTCAGCCGCCAGGTCAACGGCCACCCCCTGGCCTACCTCGACACCGGAGCCACCAGCCAAAACCCCCTGCAGGTCCTCGACGCCGAACGTAACTACTACCTCGGCGCGAACTCAGCCGTCCACCGCGGCGCCCACACCCTCGCCGTCGACGCCACCGACGCCTTCGAGGACGCCCGCCGCACCGTCGCCTCCTTCATCGGCGCCGCCGAAAACGAGCTGGTCTGGACCTCCAACGCCACCGAAGCCCTCAACCTGCTCACCTACTCCTTCGGCAACGCGTCCGCCGGAATCGGTGGGGACGCCGCCGCCCGCTTTGCGCTGGGAGAGGGCGACGAAATTGTCACCACCGAGCAGGAACACCACGCCAACGTCATTCCCTGGCAGATTCTGGCAGCCCGAACCGGTGCCACCCTACGCTACATCCCCGTCACCGATGAGGGCCTCATCGACTACGAAGCTGCCGAGTCCATCGTCACCGACCGCACCCGCGTCCTCGCCTTTACTCACGTCTCAAACGTGGCAGGCTCTATCACTGACGTCGACTTCATGGTCTCACTCGCCAAGAAGGTCGGGGCCATCACCGTGCTGGACGCCTGCCAGTCAATGCCCCACATGCCCGTTGACGTGAAAAAACTCGGCGTGGACTTCGCAGCTTTCTCTGCCCACAAGATGCTCGCTCCCACCGGTATCGGAGCCCTCTATGGCCGAAACGAGCTGCTTGAAGCAATGCCCCCCTTCCTCACCGGCGGCTCCATGATCACCAAGGTCACCATGACCGAAGCCGAATGGATGCCCGCCCCCATCAAATTTGAGGCAGGAACCCAGCGCGTTTCCCAGGCCATAGCCTGGGCTGAAGCTGTACGCTACCTCCAGCACCTGGGCATGGAACAGGTGCATGCCTGGGAATCCAAGCTCGGCCAGCTCCTTGCCGACGGCGTAAGCTCAATCCCCGGCGTCCGCCTCATCGGCCCGGCAGCAGGCCAGCCCCGAGCCGGGCTCACCTCGGTACACGTCGAAGGCGTGCACCCCCACGACGTCGGCCAGCTTCTCGACGAAAAGGGCATCGCCGTGCGCGTAGGCCACCACTGCGCCCAGCCCCTGCACCGGGCTCTTGGCATCACTGCCTCAACCCGCGCCAGCGCCTACATCTACAACACCACCGACGACGTAGAACGCTTCATCGAAGAACTCGCTAAGGTGCGCCGCTACTTCGGCTACACCGACTAAAGATAAGCGCAACTAGCCACCACACCGTGAAAGAAGGACACCGACTATGAGCGGCCTTGAACAGCTCTACCAGCAAATCATTCTGGAACACTCCAAGCAGCGATCTGGCGAGGGCCTCATCGACCCCGCTGACGGAACCCGCGCCGCAACCAACCACCAGTACAACCCCACCTGCGGCGACGAAATCAACCTACGCGTCATCCTCAATGACGACGGGAACACCATCGACTCCATCTCCTGGGAAGGCGACGGCTGCTCTATCTCTATGGCCGCAGCCTCCGTACTCTCAGAAATGGCCCCCGGCATGAGCACCCAGGAATTCCAGAAGCTCGTCGACGACTTCCGCGAAATGCTCCGCTCCCGTGGCCAGGTTGAACCTGACGAAGAAGTCCTCGGCGACGCCGCCGCCTTCGCAGGCGTCTCCAAGTTTGTAGCCCGCGTGAAATGCGCCATGCTCTCCTGGGTAGCGGCCGAAGAAGCCACCAAAGAAGCAGCCGTCTAACCCGGTATAAAATCCCAGCTCAGCGTACAGAACCCACCTCCAGCGTCCGCTCCACCTGGCGCAGCGGGGTGGGTTTCTTGTTACCCCAACCACCCTCTGACCTGGGGTGTCCCCCAAAGTGGCCCCGGCTGCGTCCTTACCCTGCCCCGAACCTTAACGTAGGGTTAAAAGACAAACACACCCGTACTAGCGCGCTCGCACCGCGCCCACACGCACACCTGGGGGACCCATGAACATCGGCTATGCCGCCGGCGCCTTCGACCTTTTCCACGTAGGCCACCTCAACATCCTGCGCCAAGCTAAAAAGAACTGCGACTACTTGATCGCCGGAGTGGTCTCCGACGAAATGCTAGAACTCACCAAGGGCCGTAAGCCCATCGTGCCCCTAGCCGAACGCATGGAAATTGTCTCCCACATCGATTTCGTAGACGAAGTCCGGGCTGAAACCGTGGTCGACAAGCTCGAAACCTGGGAGCAGGTGCGCTTCAATACCTTCTTCAAGGGCGACGACTGGAAGGGCACCCAGCGCGGCATCGACCTGGAAAACCGCTTCGCTGAGGTCGGCGTGCAGGTAGTCTACTTCCCCTACACCGCCCACACCTCCAGCACCAAGCTGCGGGCAGCCCTCGAAGCGCTCAACACCCCTGTCGCCGCTGCTGCGTAACTGCTTCCTGCCCTAGAGCGAAGCCCAGAGATAACGAAGGACGCCCCGCCCTCCTTCCCCTTGAAAGGGGAGCGGAGGGCGGGGCGTCCTTGGTATCTAGAGACTCTTAGTAGTTAGCCTTGATGTACTCTTCGGCGCTGGTGCCCAGGGCTGAGAAGACGCGGCCAATCTGGGGCTCAGCTGCTGCAGCAATCTTCTTACCAACCAGGGGAATGGAGCACTTGACCTCACCGTCGACCTTAACCTCGGTGGTCTCACCGGCGGGGGTCAGGGTCTGGGTTGCGTTACCGGTAACGGGGATACCCTTGACAGTGACCTCAGAAACTACGGTGCGGGAGCCGTCTGCTGCGGGAGCTGAGACGCGGTCAACCTGAGAAACAGTCACACCGTTGGATACGCCGGGGAGCTTCTTTGCCATATCGGGGATGCGGTCTGCGGGGATAGCGCGCACGGTGGTGGCGGTGAAGGCACCGGCGGGGTCGCCATCAACCGAGAAGGACTCGAAGGAGATACGGACCTTTTCGCTGGCGAAGCGAGCGAAGTTCTCGTCGGCAAAGGCGCGGATGACGTTGTCGATAGAAGCGTTGATAGTGGTTGAACTCTGAACAGCCATGGGCTCTCTCTTTCAGGGGCGGTGATAAAGGTGTCGTGCCCTATTCTACGGGGTGTGCTTGAGGGCGCGAAAGCGCGGAGCGGCCTTGCTTACTGAGAGCGGAATCCGGCAATAATCTGCGCGGTCCGGCGGATGAAACCGCTGTTATAGGCTGTGCCCAGGGCCTCTAGCTCGGCTGAGAGGTTATCTGAGGCCTGGTCGCTACCGGGCACCCGGTAGGTGCCCCGGAGCGAACCGGGGTCGGCAAAGGACGCGTCCAGCTTGTTTCTCAGGTCTTCGGGGCTGGTAACAACGATAGCCTCACCGTGGGTCTCCATAACCCGGGAGAACTCGACCTGGTGGTTATCAACGACCTCGTCGAGCTCAGCCACACGCGGCACAGCAAGCGGGATAGCCCCAACCTCGCGGGCATCGAGAATCGAACCCGGGCCGCCCTGAACCAGCACCACCTTGGCAGCCCGGTAAAGGTCGAGCAGGTCGCCCCGGGGCATGCGCTCGACGGCGTCCGCATGCTGGGGAGGAGCAGTGAAGCCGTGCTGTACCAGGGCAGTAACCTCTGGCCGATCTGCCAGGTAAGCATCAACCCACTGAATCAGCCGGTCAAAGTGGTGATGGTCGGTGCCCAGAGACACCACTAGATCGTAAGCCTTAGCCTGGGCGGCATCCGGGCGCGGGTTTTCTGTCACGGCAGCCTCCTAGAGGATATGGCCGATATTGACGGCTTCGGGGAAGGTTTTCTTCTGCTCATCCCACTGCACCACAAAGAGGTCGCTCATGGGGTAGCACATGCGGCCGGTGAGGGTGGGCATGGTGATGCGGTCGTAGGCCTCGATAAAAACGGTCTTGATGCCCAACAGCTTAGCGATGATAAAGAAGGGCACCGCGACCGCGGCTCCGGTGGAGACCACCGCATCGGGCCGCTCCTTACGGAGCACCCGCCAGGCTACCCCGATATTACGAATAGCGTTGGGAATGTTGCGGGTGGTGGGGAAGTGCACCCAGTAGGTACGCTCGCCCTCTAGAGCAGCTTTGACTTCGGGCAGCTCGAAGGTGGCCCAGGCACGGTCGTGTTCTTTCCAGAATTTATCGAGGGCAATGAGCTGGGCCAGGTGGCCGCCAGCGCTTGCGGTGAGGAGTACTTTCATGGCTGCTTATTTCTGGGTGGGTGCGTCGAAGTAGACGGGGATGACCTTGGTGGAGCTGGCCGGGGTGAGCTCGTCGAAGAGTCGCTGGGCGCTCTTGACGGTGCTCTTTGAGGTAAAGGGCAGCAGCAGCACGCGGGTATGGTCGGCGGCCAACAGGACCTTTGAGGTCGAGGCAGACGCGGGGGCATCGATGATGACGGGGGAGTTCTGCTTGATGTGGTCCTTGAGGTTCTCCAGGCCCAGGGCGTTGAAAGTAGCGGCGTCGGCGATGCTGTAGTTGCTGTCGGTGAGGACGCCGGTGAGCAGGGAGGTCAGCGAGGCTGCTGCGCGGGGGGTGGGGGAGAAGATGGTGATGCCGCGCAGATCGGCGTTCTTGAGGCGCCCGTCTGCTACGCCGATACGGCGTAACAGCTGGGTTGCTGATTCGGTTTCGGCACCGCGGGCAATGATGGAGACGGGAGCCCCTGAGATTTCTGAGAGGCGCTCTGAGTAGCCCAGGGTGCGGTTGGTGCGGTCTACAACGTAGGCTGCGAAGATGCCGATGAGCAGACCCATGGCGCCACCGATGAAGATGGTCTGGGCCAGGCTAAAGTTTGAGGGGGCGTCGGGCACCTGGGCCTCTGAAATGATGGTGCCGCTGTCGGTAGAAGTTGCTTCTAGGGTCAGAATTGCCTGGTCAACGAGGGCCTTATCCATACCGTTAGAGACAGCGTCGATGTTCTCTCGGGTCTCTTCTCGGCTGGCACGTAGGGTATCTGATCGATGGGCCAGGTAGGCGCGGGCAACGGTGTTGGCGATATCTGCTGCCTCGTTGGGGTCTTTGGCATTGACGATGATGTCGAGGATAGTGCTATTGGAGTGCCCTGCTGCGGTGACCTGGTCTTTAAGGTCGGCTACGTCCATGCCCAGCTCGTCGGCTGCGGCCTGCAGAACCACACGGGAGGAGGCGATGGCTTCTTCGGTGTCCATGTCGATGGAGTTGAGGGCAGCACGCAGGCCACTGGCGCCAGCGCTGGGCTGGGTGACGTTGATGACTGCCTTGGACTCATAAGAATGGGGCAGGGCTAGGCCGGCGACTGCACCCAGGGCAGCGAAGATGAGGGTGCTGATGAGTACAACGATTTTGTGGCGCAGGATGCGGCGGACGGCGGCCCCCAGCGAAATGGGGGTAGCATGCTGGTCGTTGGCTCTGGCTCGTGAGGAGCGTTCCATGTGTATTCCTTCCCTAGGAGTGTATGGGCCTAGCGGCGAAGTTTGCGAGTGATTGATGCGACGAGAGTTTCAAGACCGACTGCTCGGCGGAAGCGGTAAATCATGGCTAAGTAGAGGGGGACAAGGATTAGCGCGTAGGCAGCTAAGGCTAGCAGACTTTGCCCCCATAGCAGGATGGTCAGCGCTGCCCCCACACCCGGTGTAAGGGCTGCAAGAGCCATAATTGGCAGGACCTCGGTGAGACGGGGGCGGATGCCCAGCTTGCCGTAGACCTGGGCTGTAGCCAGGCCGCAGTCAGTGAGGACGGCTGCCGCCCAGGCTGTTGCTGCTCCGGCAAGCCCCCAGAGGGGGATGAGGGCCAGGTTCAGCACAAGCGCCACCAGTAAAGCCGAAAGCTTGTTGTAGAGCTGCCAGCGGGCGCGTCCGCTCATCAGCAGTACCGACTGCACGCCGCCTGCCGCCATCTGCACTAGCATCGCCGCGCCGATGATAAAGAAGAGCGGGGCACCGGTTGTAAAGCCCTCACCGAAGAAACCCAAGAGAACCGGGCCAAAGGCGGCAAGCGTAATGAAGAAGGGCCAGCCGACAGCAATCAGAATACGGGTAGCCGAGACAAAAATCTGGCGGGCTCGGAGCTGGTCACCGGTAGCGATAGCCGCTGAGATATCGGGGCCGGTAACCACCCGGGCGGTGTGCTCAACCATAGCACCAACCCGCACACAGCGATTGACGGCACCGTAGATACCGCTAGCAGCGGGCCCCAAGAAGAGACCGATGAGCAGCACATCAACCCACTCCAGCACTGCCTCGACCATAGCCGATACGCCGCGAGCCGAGCTAAAAGCCCAGAAAGAACGGGACGACTCGGGAGCCGCCACAGCGGTAGGGGACACCTGCTCAACCGCAAGGTGACGAGCCGGGTAGCTGGGCACGTCCTCCTGCTGGGGCATATATTTCCGTACCCAGAGCGCAGCTACCACAAAAACCACCAGAAGGGGCACAGCCCAGGCAAGCGCCAGATAGGCAATAGCTCCCGAGAAGGCCACCGCCAGTAACACTGCACCGATACGCAAGGTCGGCAGCAGGGCAGACTGCAAGAAGGTGAACTCAACCGTGTGCCCCAGCCCGCGCAGGGCACCAAAGCACAGGGTCATCCAGGCCGCCACCACCACAAAGGGGGCTGACACGAGAACTGCGGCGCGGACGTCCGCCCCCAGATTCGGGGTCACAGCCGGTAGCGCACAGAGCAGGGCAGCTACGGCCAGAACCAGGGCAATGACGGTGGCCGGCCCGAATGCAAAACGCATCAGCTGGGGCAGGCTAGAGTAGCGCCCCACAGCGCGCTGGGCACTCATGGTGCGCACCAGACCGGTGTCGGCACCGAATACGCAGAGAGAAGTAGCAATCGCGAAGAAAGCCATGACCTGGAAGAAGGCCCCTGCCCCTGCTTCGCCCACCCCGTTAGAAACAATCAGGGTAGCCACGAAAGCAGCGGCAGAACCGTATATCACATAGAGGGAGGAGAAAGCTCCGCTCCGAGCAAGAGAACGAGCCATCACAAACCCTCCCCGTACATACGAGAGCGCATCATTAACGCCACCGATAGCATCAGGACGGTCAGCTGGATCACGTCAAAAGAGTAGAAGAAAACGACAGCCAGAGCAGACACAATGACCGAGTGCACCCACATGCCGGCAATCGAGGCGATATTCCAGGTGTTAATCAGAACCGAAACCACATAGAGCAGGAAAAGCCCCAAGCCCACGAAACCAAAGCAGAACATCAGCGCCCAGACCTGACCCTGGGTACCCATCGACACGCCCACGCTATCGGCCATTTTCGAGGTGCCATAGCCCACCAGGGGAGAGCGCAGGGTGTACTCAAAAGTCAGCTCGTAGAGCGAGGCACGGCCGCCGGTGGAATCAGAATACTCCTGACGGCCCAAAATATCGCCCACAGCGCCAGAAACCAGCAGGTAGGTCACCACGCCAACGCCCAGCACCGCACCGATACCCAGCGCCCGCCAGTCACCCTTGAGTAGGAGCCGGAAGAGCACATAGGCAAAAGCTGACCCCAGGCCAATGAACATACCCCGGTTAGAGGTAGCCACAGCAGGCACCAGCGACAGGGCCACCGCAAAACCCAGCCCCAGCTGAATCTTCTTCGAGTGCACACCGGTCATCACCGCAAACACCACCGGGGTCAGCAGCGCATAGGCCAGGCCCCAAGAGTTAGCGTAGGGGAAGGGCGCGGACGGGCGGATATAAGCCACCTCAGCGCCCCAGGGCCACTGCACCTCAGCCATGGGCGGAAGCACATAGTCCTTCACCAGCTCGTTATTAAGCAGGGCCCCCGGCAGAATGAAACTCATCGGGGTCGGCAGACGGAAATCGGGGAAGACCAAGGCCAGGTACCCCAAAATCACCACCGTGAACCAAATCGTCAGCAGCCCGCCCAGCATAATGTGGTTGGGAATGCGCTCGCGGGCATTGAAGAAGTAGAGCGTGTAGATACCCACGTTAAAGATGTTCATGTAGCGCTGGAACCAGCCCAGGAACTCTGAAGCGGTATCGACCGAGACGATACAGATGAGCCCCCAGAACATGAGGGCAAACCAAATCCACATGGTGGAGTGCACCAGCACATGGCGGCGCATGACCATGAGCACAATCATGGCAGTAGCCAGCAGAGTGGGAGCGAACTGCATCATGCCCATAGCCCACACGAGGGGGAAGCCATAGAGTAGAACCAGAATAGGCCAGGCCGGGAGAGGCGCCCCGGCGGTGGGGGCAACCGCGGTTAAAAACCGGTTGTGGCGGTGAGTGGGGGTAAGAAGGGCCATGGGGTTAGAGGCCTCGACCGGTCTTATTCACAGCCGCCAAAAGTGCAGAGGGGCTTACCAGCCCCAGGGCAACAGGCAACGCAGCCCAGGCTCGTAGCTGCGCGGGATCACGGCGCAGCGTAGCTCGTACATAGGCAAGAGCCAGCTTTTTATTCCCCAGCGCAGCGTGAATAAAAGCAATCTGCCCCGAGATACGGGCAAGACCCTTGGGGTCGCTTTCAAACTCGGGGAACTTGCGCAGCAGGTAGGTGAGACCCGCTGCCATGTTCTCCCACTTGCCAGCAAAGAAGGACGGGCGATCCCACAGAATCAGTACCAGCGGCTTTTCGACCGAGTAGATATCACCGAACTTGGTGGCGCGCAGAAGAAGGTCGTAGTCCTCACCGTAGGCAGCCGGGAGGTCCTCGTCAACGAGCCCCACGCGTCCTAGTAAATCTGAGCGGCGGTAGAGCATCGCCGAGGGGTGGATTTCGGTGATGCGGGAGCGGAGAAAATCAGCGAAGGTGGCGCGGGCGGGAGCTAAACGGTCAATATCTTTACCGCCAGAGCGCACCCGGATACCCGAAGAAATTGCAATTGCCTGCGGGGCACGCTGCCAGAGCTCTAGCTGGTCAGCGAGCTTGGTCGGCAGCCAGTAATCATCGTCGTCGCAGAAGCCAAGGATGTCTCCGGCAGCAGCTTCAATACCGGTGTTGCGGCCACCGGCTAGACCCTGGGCGCGGGTATTAGGGATAGTGCGCAAGGAGCGGTTCTCAGGAACCGCAACGTCGGCCAGCGAGTCAATCTCAACGTGGTCAAAGACCACCAGCACCTCAACCGGGCCGGTGTAGGTCTGCTCGAACAGGGCGGTTACCGCGGTACGCAGTAGCTCAGGACGCTTACCGTTCGTGGCGATAATGACGGAAACACTCTGCATTAGGCACCTGCCGGCTGAGCGAGGGTAACAAATTTACGGCGCATGGAAAGCAACACGGTGGCAGCATTGGCAGCAAAGAGCAGGCCATAGACCAGCACGAAGCCAAGACCTGTGCCCCAGAAGATAAAAATCCAGCAGAAGGTACCGGCGTCCATGTGCAGGTTGACGAAAGAACGGAGGGTGCTACCGGTAGCCGGGGCAGCAGTACCCCGATTATTGCGTAGCTGTTCAGCCAGAATCTGGCTCATGAAATGCCCCGTGACCAGTACTGTAAAGGCAAGAGGAAGCCACCATAGCTGCCAGCCGGTTACGGCGAAGGCCTGCGGGTACTTGATAAAGCCCACCAGAATTGTCAGATGCATCGCGGGAGTACGCATAGCGTCAACCACGTGGTCGAGCCACTCACCGGCAGGGGAGGACGCCCCTGTCACGCGAGCAACCTGACCGTCCGCCGAATCCAGGGCGTAGCCCAGCGCAAACAGCAGAGCCACCCCAACACCCAACAGGGGCGAAGGCGGGAAGAAAATCATCAAGAGCATACCCAGCACAGAAACCGTGGCGCTGAGAGCAGTGACCCCGTTGGGCCCAAGACCAACCTTGACCGCAGCCGCAGCAAAGATACGGGCAACACGACGGTTGACCCAGCGGGTATAGGCAGGCACCCCAGCCCCAGACTTCTGGGCAGAGTTCAGTTGCGTCAGTGTTTCCCTAAACCCACGGGGGGCCAAAGTGCGAGTGCTAGTCATAAACCCTAGTTAATCCTTGAAAGTGTGTGCGAGATAGGCGTGGCACGGGCCATAAGCAGAGCTGCCACCGTGCGAATATCAGGAGCTCACCCGAGAGAAACACGCCCGGGTACTTAATTTTAGGTGAACAACTGTGCCAGCCATAGGTGAAAACTAGCCCACAAAACTATGACCTTCAATATGTTCTTACCCCAGATCCGCCGACTCATCCCGTCGGGGCGAACGCCGGCGTCCGCCCCTACCGCTTCAACAAAGAAGTGGCCCGCGCACAAGAGGCACGGGCCACAGCTATTTATGGGCAGCTAGCAGTCTTACTTGGTGCGCAGAACTGCTTCCATATCGAAGGTAGCGCTCTCGGAGCGACGGTAAGAGTGAACCTCAACGGCAATCACGTTCTTACCCTGGTTCAGCTGGCTAGCGGGAACAACCACGGTAATCGGGGTTGCCTTGGCCAGTGAGTAGGGAACAGCCTTCCGCGCCGGGGTGTTGGGAGCTGCGTTAGCCATCAGGTTGGTGCGGTTGACCTCGCGGCCGTTGACGTAGATAGCGATACCGTCATCTGCGTAGGTGGTCAGAACCAGCTCCTGGTTAGCCTGCGGGGTCAGCTGCATCTCCTTACGCAGGAACATCGACATAGGCTGATTGTAGTAGGCGAACTGGACGCGGTTTGCCAGCGAGAATTCGCCCCAACCGATTGAAGTCGGGCCAACGTACCACTGACGGGCAGTGTTGTAGGCGTAGTTGGTATTGCGCCAGGTCTTGTCATACTCGTTGGTCAGCACGAAAGCTACATCCCAGTTATCGCCAGAAGCAACAACCTTCTGATCTGCAGGCTTGACCGGTTCAACCGGAGCAACAGGCTCAGCGGGAGCGGGGTTTTCCTCAACTACCGGGGGAACCGGCTCCTCAGTGATTTCTTCAATGGGCTTCACATTCGGGTTATCGGGCTGAGTGGGGGCCTCAGTGGTGGGTTCTGCGGTAGGCTCTGCGGTGGGCTCAGCTGGAGCTTCGGTGGTGGGCTCAGCAGTAGGCTCAGCCGGAGCTTCGGTTGTGGGTTCAGCAGTCGGCTCAGCAGGTGCTTCGGTGGTGGGCTCTACCGTGGGCTCAGGAGTGGGCTGAGGCTTAGCCGCTACAGCGACCGGGGTAGAAGCAGAGACGTTACCGGCAGCATCGGAGACGCGGACGAAGTAGCGAGCGTCTTCGGTGGTGGGCAGCTTGTAGCTGGTGTCCGCCGTTGAAGCAATCACGCGGTTATCGCGCAGAATCTGGTAGGTGACACCGCGCTCAGAAACACCGGTCCATGACAGGGTATCGGTGGTTCCGTCGGTGGTGACGGAGAGGTTGGACGCGGTAGCCGGAGCAGTAGAATCAGCGGGCGCGTAGCGGGCGAAACCGACAGTCTGCTGCACACCGTTGTAGCCCAGGGAGCGGGTGATATCGCCGCCAACCCAGAGGGTGCCGGCGGAGTCGGTGAAGGACGCCCAGATACCGTGACCGCGCTGGCCCTGCAGGCTGGGATTGAACTGGGGCAGAATCTCGCCGGTCTGGGCATCAAATGCAGAAATCAGACGGATGGTGTTCACACCGCTGTAAGTGGGTGCGTTCCACGGATTGTCGTGGGTGGTTGCACCGTAGTAAATCCAGTCGCCACAGTGGCAGGCGGCGTAGAGCACGTTATTGCTATCGAGTGATAGGTCCTGGAAGTCGCCGCCGCTCTTGGTGATAGCAGTGGTCAGACGGTTGCTTAGATTGGACTTATCGTACTGGGCGACGAGATGTTCAGCACCCGCAGTCCAGATAGTTGATCCGGCATCCTGCACATCGAACTGGAAGCCATCGCGATGGGTGGGGTTGGTGGCACGGTGAGACAGGGTCCACTCCCAATTCTGGGCTGCCTTGCCGTCGGTGGTGTTGATGTAGGCCAGCTTCCATGCACGCTGGTCGTTGAGGGTTGAGAAGTAGCCGGCGATAGCGACACCCTCATCGCTTGCCGAAACACCGTTGACGGTACCGTTGGTCACGGGGCGCCAGGACCAGTCAACCGAGTTGTCGTTCAGGCGGAAACGGGCGATGTTCTTGGAGTAGGCGTAGGTATCTGAGGTGGCACCCTTAACGTGGGTGAAGTTACCGCCGATGTAGACATAGTTGCCCTGCACATCGATAGCTTTGACGAAGGAGGTGCCGCTGGCGTTGCGGTTGACAACGTCCCAGCCCAGTGAGGTGTCGGTTGCACCGGTGACGGGGTCCAGAATGACAAAGCCGTTAGAGGGTTGACCGTTGACCCGGGTGAACTCGCCACCAACTGCCAGTTTGCCGTTAGGGAGGGGTGAAATAGCCTTGACCTGGCCGTTGAGCTGGGGAGCGAAGGAACGAACCAGCTCGCCGGTGTTGACGTTGTAGCCAGCGATGAACTTCTGCTGTACCTTCTCGCCGGTGGCGGCGTTTTCAACGAAGGCAAAGTCGCCGCCGGTGTAGACGGTATCGCCCAGCTGGTTGATGGCCTGTACACGGGTGTTGAGCTCGCCGGTATTGCCGGTGCCGCTGTTAGCGCTGGTACGCCAAGTGACGCGGGAAGAGAAGCTGGCGGGCAGGGCGCGTTCGGTGGCCGTTGCGGTACCGCTATCTGCGATATCGGTCAGGTTTAGGTCTGCCTGGGTAATCTTGGGGCGCACAAAAACCTGGGTGAAGGGAATGGCGTAACCTGCCCGGCGGGGGGACCAGAGGTAAGAAGTCGCAGTATCGGTTCCCTGAACGAGACGGCCGTAGGCGAAGCCGATCTTCCAAGACTGGTTGCTACGCCCGTAGAAGTTATTAGCGTAGTAGTAGTCGTTATTGTTGGAGATACGGTTGACCGAGGTCGCGTAGCTCCGGTCAGCACCCAGTGCGGGGTCGTTATCGTAGCGGATATTTTCCCAGGGGTGGTAGGCAGAAAGAGTCCAGGACCAGTCTTCGGTCTTGGTGCGCTTGGCGTACATGTTCTGCCAGGTAGTGCCAGCGGCATTGCCAGCACGATAGAAGCGGACGCCGTCCTCAAGGTCCTGCACCTTGGTGTCGCCCAGCAGGGCGTCCACGGTGGCTGAGGGGAGCTGGACGGGGGAGAAAGCGTCCGTACCGTCGGGGTTGGTTGCTAGCTCGCGGGGGTCGCCCTTACCGGCGTAGTCCTCGCTCCAGCCTTCGCGGCCGCGGCCAATCATGACCCAGCCGCCACCGTTGGTTTCCTGGTCGCAGTAGAACTGGGCGGGGGCGTCCATCTCGTCGGTCCAGAGCCAGTAGGCGCCAGACTTTGACTCGGGGTCGTTCTGCTTGATTTCCCAGCAGGACGCCGCTGCGGTTTCGCTGGTGAGACCGTTGGCTACGTACTCGTTGGTGGCGATAGCGCCGGGGATGACGGAGACGCCAACGCCCAGGGCAACCGCGCCAACGGCGATCTTAGTAAATAGTGAGGGTTTCTTCATGTGTGTTTAGCAATCTGCGTTATTGGGGAAGTCATGGGAAGCGATTTTCCATGCCCCGTTTTCTTCTACCAGAGTGAAAATGTTGAGTGAGCGGGTGAACTGATCGGAGCTAACGGTGTTGCCCGTAGCATCTACAACCTTGACTCCCGAGGAATCTAGACAGACTTCCATAATCTTGGCTGCCTGGCCGTTGTACTCACCATCTGCGATGCGGGGGGTACCGACTACGGTGGAGGTTCCCTCTACGTGCCAGCCAGCAAGTGCGTATTCGGTGGCTGTGGCGAGGTACTGGTCGAGGGCGGTGCCGGTGGCTGCTGCTTCAAGCTGTGAGGTGGTTTCGGCTGATACGTTGCTTTCGACCGCGTTTTCGTTGGCTTGTACGCTTTCGGTGTCGCCGGCGATGTCGCTTGAGGTATCTTCTTGCGATACTGAGGTGCTAGCCGGCTGGATGCCCGCCAAAGCTCCCTGGACGTCGCTGTAAAGCTGCTCGGCGGTTTGAACTTCTTCCGTGTCTACGGCAGCTTCACTGGCTTCGGCAAGAGCTTCGGAGCCTGCGAAGTTTTCGGTCAAGGTTTCGCCTGCGCTATTGGTGGCTTCGGCGGTGGTAGTGGTGCTGGATGTGCTCTCTGAACCTGCTTCATTCTCTGCCGACGAGCCGCAGGCGGCTAGGGCGAGAGTGGCGCTAGCGCACAGGGCAAGGACGCCCGTGCGCAGGCTAGGGGTGCGCAGGGCAGAAGAGAGGGGTATCCCTAATCGTTTCATTAAGTCCCTAAAAGTTGTGGTGCGTGGGTTGGAGCAAAGCCTGCTGGTTCTCCGTGCGAATGGAGTGGGGTTCTACCAGGTCGCTTTGCTGGTCATTTCATACTACCGGTTGGCACCTGGCCGGGTTAATAGCCTTAGATGGAAAATATGGGGTTACTCGGTAGTAACTTATGGGGACAAGAATAGTTTTGTTCAAAAATAGTATTGGTGTTTATCACATCTGTATTACTTGCTGTTGGTAGGTGCCTTATTGTGGGTCCTTACCTGCCCGGTGGGCTCTAGAGACTGCGGGTCTAGAGGGCCCTATGGGATAATGGAACCTGCACCAACCGGCCTTACCCCAGGGGAGCGAAGATGTCACTGAGCGGCCTTTCTCAAGCCCTCACCCACGAACCCAGCTACACAGCAGTCATCACCCAGGCAGGTGCAGACCTCAAAGCCCGCCTGGATGAATTTCTGATTGGTTCCCCTGACGGGGCGCGCCCTTTTCTTCTTGCAGGTATAGCCCAACAGCTTGCCGCTCAGAGCCAGCCGACCCCGCCCGTCCTGCTGGCTGTGACCGCCACTGATCGTGAAGCTGAAGATACTGTCACAGCTTTGGGTGCCCTGATGGAAGACGGGCAGGCCCAGCTCTTCCCGGCCTGGGAAACCCTGCCCCATGAGCGACTCTCCCCGCGAAGTGATACCGTGGGTCAGCGTCTAGCGGTCTTGCGCGCTCTTGCCGAGGGGGGTGCGTCCGCCCCTCGCGTTGTGGTAGCCCCCATCCGTTCTGTGCTGCAGCCTCTAGTTGCAGGGTTAGAGAACATGCAGCCGGTGACTTTACGGGTAGGGGAAGAGCAAGACTTTGATGTTCTGATTAAATCGCTCGCTTCAGCTGCCTATTCCCGCGTTGACCTGGTGTCTAAACGCGGGGAATTTGCTGTACGCGGCGGTATTATCGATATTTTCTCACCGACCGCTGCCCACCCTGCCCGCATTGAATTCTTTGGGGACGAGGTCGAGAATATCCGCTGGTTCTCGGTCGCTGACCAGCGTACTTTACCCGGTAAAGACCACCCCACTGAGTTGCTTGCTCCCCCCTGCCGCGAGCTTCTCATTACCCCTGCTGTGATGAGCCGGGCTGCCCGACTCAAAGGTTCCTTCCCCGGGGCTGCCGCCATGCTCGAAAAAATTGCCGGCGGTATCTATGTTGAAGGCATGGAATCCCTCATTCCTCTGCTGGTCGACGATATGGTCACCCTGCTCGACCACCTGCCTCAGGGGTCTTTGCCCGTCATTATCGAACCTGAAAAGGTACGCTCTCGTGCAACCGATTTGGTAACGACCAACGAAGAGTTCCTGCTCGCTGCCTGGGACTCGGTGACAGAGAGCACAGACGCCCCCATCGATTTGGGCGCCAACGGTCCCGACGGTCTGAGCGCCGGTAGCTTCCGCACCATCGCTTCCCTGCGAGAAACCGCCCTCGCCAAGGGCTTTGGCTGGTGGGCTATCACGGCTCTGGGCGTGGATGACGCCATTGACGACGGTATTGACTCAGTGCAGCTTGCTGCCCGCGCCCCCCATACCTACTCGGGCAACGTGACCGAGCTGCTGACCGAAGTCGGAAAAAAGGTGAAGGACGGCTGGCGCATCACCGTGGTCACCGACGGCCCCGGCCCGCTCACCCGCCTGCTTGACCTCTTCCAGGAAGCCGAGATACCGGCCTCTCGTGTAGAGTCCCTGACCGGTCTGCCTGAGCCCGGCATTATCGAAATGACCACAGCCTCCATGGGGCGCGGCTTCATGATGGACGGCGAAAAGCTGGGCCTGCTGACCGAAGCCGATATTCTGGGCCGCACCAGCCCATACGCCACCCGTGACCTGCGTAGCGGCAAGCTGCCCGTGCGCCGCCGCAAGAACGCGGTCGACCCCATGAGCCTGTCAGCCGGTGACTACGTGGTGCACGAGCAACACGGTATCGGCCAGTTCGTTGAACTGATCCAGCGCCCTATCGCCGGGGCCACCGTGACTCCGGGACAACCCAAGCCCATGAAGGAATATCTGGTTCTGGAATACGCCCCCTCGAAGCGGGGCGGGCCCAAGGACCGTCTCTTCGTGCCCTCCGACCAGCTAGACCAGGTCTCAAACTACGTGGGCGGCGATGCCCCGGTACTCTCGAAGATGGGTGGCTCCGACTGGGCTAAAACCAAGTCCAAGGCTCGCAAAGCTGTTAAGGAAATCGCAGCTGACCTGATCAAACTCTACTCAGCCCGCCAGGCCTCTCGCGGTCACGCCTTCGGGCCCGATACCCCCTGGCAGCGGGAACTCGAAGAGGCCTTCCCCTACAACGAGACCCCCGACCAGCTCTCCGCCATCAACGAGGTCAAAGCCGACATGGAGAAGGAAATCCCCATGGACCGCCTCATCTCAGGCGATGTGGGCTACGGCAAGACCGAAATCGCTGTGCGTGCAGCTTTCAAGGCTGTGCAGGACGGCAAACAGGTGGCCGTCCTCGTTCCCACCACCCTGCTCGCCCAGCAGCACTACGAAACCTTCACCGAGCGCTTCTCAGGCTTCCCGGTTTCCATCAAGGTGCTCTCCCGCTTCCAAAAGGCCAAGGAATCAGCCGAAATTGCCGAGGGTATTAAGAACGGGTCGGTGGACGTAGTTGTGGGAACCCACCGTATTCTCTCCGAGTCGGTGGACTGGAAGGACCTGGGGCTGGTCATCATCGACGAGGAGCAGCGCTTCGGCGTAGAGCACAAGGAAAAGCTCAAGACCATGCGCACCAACGTGGATGTTCTAGCCATGAGCGCCACCCCTATTCCGCGAACCCTGGAGATGTCGCTGACAGGTATCCGGGAGACCTCCACCCTGGCTACACCGCCCGAGGAGCGCCACCCCGTCCTCACCTTCGTCGGCCCCCGCACCGACAAGCAAATCACCGCCGCAATCCGCCGCGAGCTCATGCGCGAGGGCCAGGTCTTCGTGGTCCACAACCGGGTTTCTAGCATTGAAGAGACCGCCAACGAGATTCAGAAGCTGGTCCCCGAGGCCCGCATTGCCGTGGCCCACGGGCGCATGAGCGAATCCCGCCTGGAAAAAATTATCGTGGACTTCTGGGAACGCAAGTTCGATGTGCTGGTATCGACCACCATCGTTGAAACCGGCCTGGATATCTCCAATGCCAATACCCTGATCGTTGATCAGGCCCAGAACTATGGTCTGTCTCAGCTTCACCAGCTGCGCGGACGCGTGGGGCGCGGCCGCGAGCGCGCCTACGCTTACTTTCTCTACCCGGCTGAGAAGGTACTGACCGAGGTCGCCCACGAGCGCCTGAAAGCGGTAGCAACCCACAATGAGCTGGGTGCCGGTATGCGTCTAGCCATGAAAGACCTGGAAATTCGCGGTGCCGGTAACCTGCTGGGCGGCGAACAGTCCGGCCATATCGCCGGTGTTGGTTTTGACCTCTACCTGCGTCTGGTGGGTGAGGCTGTGGCTAACTTCCAGCACGGTGAGAATGAAGAGGCACCTGCCGAGATTAAGGTGGATCTTCCGGTCAACGCCCACATGCCGCATGACTATGTGAGTTCAGAGCGCCTGCGTCTATCGGCCTACCGCCAGATTGCCCAGGCCCAGACTGCCGAGGAGCTAGCTGAGGCTCGCGAAGAACTGGTAGACCGGTACGGCACCCCACCTGCTCCGGTTGAGAACCTTTTCAAGGTCGCGGCTCTTCGCCACCGCGCTCGCGCTGTGGGTCTGACCGAGATTGTGGCTATGGGCCCCAAGGTTCGTTTCTTCCCGGTCAATGATCTGCCAGAATCGCGCCAGATGCGACTGGACCGCATGTATCCGGGTGCCCAGTACCGTCAGATTCCGGGTACCGAGAACTGGCAGATTCTGGTGCCCCGCCCTAAGACCTCCGCTGTTGGGGGCAAAGACCTGGTGGACGACGCCATGGTGGAATGGGCTGAGCAGTTTATCCACGCTATCTTCGAGGCCGGCGTCGCCGCTTCATAGGGCAAAAGGTACCACCTAAGTGAGAAAAACCCACCTAGTTCGTGGGTTTTTCTCACTTAGGTGGTACCTACCGTATCGGTGCTTCTGGAACCACAGACAAGGGGGCAGCCCACCTGTTACAGGTGGGCTGCCCCCTTAGGTTTAAACCGTAGGTATCTCTATTACTTGAGGAAGAGATCTGCCCCGCCGGTGTGCTGCTTCTCGTTAGTCTTGGAAGGCAGGAACCAGAGGGGGATGATGAAGGTGACGCCGTAGAGCAGAACAGCTACGGTCCACCAGCCCCAGCCGCCCTCGGGGTACATGCCCAGGGTGTAGAGGCAGCCCAGCAGGAGCACGAAGCAAAGAACGAAGAGGGCAATGTTAGAGCCCAGTTCCTTGGTACCTGAGTACTGGGGGGTACCGCTGCGGGCGGGGGCGCCGGATTCCATCCCGAAGGATTCAACGTTGGAGCGCTTCTCAGCCTCTGACTTATCAGTGGTCTTAGACATGGGGAAGTCCTTTTCGTGTGTGTACTGTATTACTCAGTATAGGTGCTATACCGGTGGTTCGCACCATATGACAGAGACAAACCTGGCCTAGTAGCCGCCCTCAGCAGCTTCGCCCGCACCGATGATAGCGATACCCTTTGAGGCACCGATACGGGTGGCACCGGCTTCGATCATGGCCAGGGCTTCGTCTCTGGTGCGGACGCCGCCAGAGGCCTTGACGCCCAGGTCGGGGCCGACAGTGGCACGCATCAGGGCGATATCTTCGACGGTCGCACCGGCGGACGAATAGCCAGTGGAGGTCTTGACGAAGTCAGCTCCCGCCTCAACAGAAGCCTGGCAGGCCAGGACCTTCTGGTCATCGGTCAGCTCGGAGGTTTCAATGATGACCTTGAGCAGGGCGCCACCGGCGTGGGTCGCCTCGGCGACGGCCTTGATATCTGCCACCAGGGCGTCCTTCTTACCTGCGCGGGCGTCGGCGATGTTGATAACCATATCGACCTCGCGGGCACCGGCCTCAACGGCGGTCTTGGCTTCAAAAGCCTTGACCTCGGTGGCGGAAGCACCGAAGGGGAAGCCCACAACCACGCAGGGGACGGACGCAGACTCGGCCAGCTCCTCAGCCAGCACGGGGGCCCAGACGGGGTTGGCACAGACGGAGGCGAAGCCGTACTGCTTGGCCTCGGCACAGAGGCGGCGGACGTCAGCCTCTGAGGCGGAAGGGGCCAGGATGGTGTGGTCAATCATGGCAGCCAGTTCGGCTGCTGAAAGTTCGAGAGTCATAGTGTTTCTTCCTTGAAATCTTGGTTTGTTTAGAGGCCCAGGGCCGCGGTCATGTCTGCCTTGAGCAGGGCCAGTTTGGTGCTAGCAACCTGGCGGGCGTCGGCTACTGAACCGCTGACCGGTACGACCACTTCGAGGTAGCACTTGAGCTTGGGCTCGGTGCCGGAGGGGCGCACAATCACGCGGGTGGAGTCCTCGGTGTAGTAGCGCATACCGTCGGTGGGTGGCAGGGTTTCAGTGCCCTCGGTGAGGTCTTCAACCGATACCACGGGGGACTCGGCGAGCTCTGCGGGCGGGTTAGCGCGCAGGCGCTTCATCATCGCCGGGATCTGGGCGAGATCGTCAACGCGGACGGAGAGCTGGTCGGTGGCGTAGAGGCCGTGCTCGGTGGCAATCTCGTCGAGGAGAGCGGGGAAGGAAGAACCGGCGTCCTTAAGCTCCTGGGCGTAATCAGCCATGACCAGGGCGGCTGAGATGCCGTCCTTGTCGCGCACCTGGGCGTGGTCAACGCAGTAGCCCAGCGCTTCTTCGTAGCCGAAAGTCAGGTTATCGACGCGGGCAATCCACTTGAAGCCGGTCAGGGTTTCGTAGTGGGCTACCCCCGCAGCCTTGGCGATGGCCCCTGCCAGGCGGGAGGAAACAATCGAGTTGGCGAAGGTTGCGCTTTCGGCGTCGGTGACGGACGCCAGCACACGGGTAGCCAGGATCGCTCCGGCTTCGTCGCCGCGCAGCATCGCCCAAGTACCGTTTCGCTTGACAGCGAAAGCCGCGCGGTCAGCGTCCGGATCGTTGGCAATGATGAGGTCAGCGTCAATCTTCTCAGCCAGAGCCATAGCCAAATCAAGGGCACCGGGCTCTTCGGGATTAGGGAAGGCGACGGTGGAGAAGAGCGGGTCGGGCTCAGCCTGTTCAGGTACCAGGGTGACGTTGGCGAAGCCAGCCTGACGCAGCACAGCTTCAGCGGTCTGACCTCCTACACCGTGCATGGGGGTCAGCACGATCTTGAGGTCGCGGTCCTTCTGCTCGACCAGCGGGGTAACGCGGGCAATGTAGTCGGCTGCTACGCTCTCGGGCAGCACTTTCCAACCGTCAGCGGCCAGAACCGGAGTGTCAACAGCTGCGATTGCGGCAGCGATATCCCCGTCGTAGGGAGGGATAATCTGGGCGCCGCGGGCACCGGGTTCAACGGCGGCTCCGCCCAGATAGACCTTGTAGCCGTTATCGTTAGGCGGGTTGTGGGAGGCGGTGACCACGACGCCAATTTCGGCGCCATATTCGCGGGTCGCCCAGGCGGTTACGGGAGTGGGCAGGGCAGAGGGCATGAGGTGAACCTCGATACCGGCGGTAGTGAAAATAGCTGCGGTGTCGAGGGCGAAGATATCTGAATTCTTGCGGGCATCAAAGCCCACCACAGCGGAAATCTTCTCCCAGCCTTCAGCGGACGCGCGCGCGGTGGCGTAGTCTGCCAGGCCCTGGGCGGCACGCTGAACGACAACGCGGTTCATGCGCATGGGGCCAGCACCCAGTTCGGCTCGCAGACCTGCGGTTCCGAACTGGAGGGTTCCCGAGAAGCGGTCGGCCAGATCAGCGGTTGCGGCCGCATCTCCTGCCTCAACCTGGGCGATGATGCCCTCAAGCTGGGCTTTGGTTTCTGTATCGGGGTCGATAGCGGCCCAGGTGCGGGCTTGCTCAAGGAGCTGCTGAGTATCGAGTGACATGTCTTTCCTTGTCCTTAGAGGGCCGCGATAATGTCTGCGAGCAGGCGGGAAATGCGGGGGGCAGCAGCTTCACCGGCCTCAATGACCTCTGCATGAGAGAGGGGGGTCTCCTGGATACCGGCGGCCAGGTTGGTGACGAGTGAAATACCAAAGACCTCAAGGCCGGCTGCGCGGGCGGCAATGGCTTCAAGAGCGGTGGACATGCCCACTAGATCAGCACCCAGTACACCTGCCATCTTAACCTCGGCTGGGGTCTCGTAGTGGGGACCGGGGAACTGCATGTAAACGCCCTCCTGCAGGGAGGGGTCAATGCCGCGGGCAATCTCGCGGATGCGAGGCGAGTACAGGTCGGTCAGGTCAACGAAGTGGGCTCCGGTGAGCGGGGAGGCTGAGGTGAAGTTCAGGTGGTCAGAGATCAGGACGGGCTCGCCAGCTGAGTAGGCGGGGTTCAGGCCGCCACAGCCGTTGGTGAGAATCATGGTCTCAGCGCCTGCGGCAGCTGCGGTGCGTACACCGTGGACGACAGCGTCAACGCCGCGGCCCTCGTAGAAATGGGTGCGGGAGCCAATCACCAGGGCTCGCTTGCCACTTTCGGTCAGAATCGAGGTCAGGGTACCGGGGTGACCCACTACAGCGGCCTTGTGGAAGCCAGGTACCTCATCGGCTGAGAGAACATGGGTGGCTTCGCCAATGAGTGAGGCGGCCTCGCCCCAGCCTGAACCCAGCGTCAGCGCCAGGTCATGCTTCTCGACGCCGGTTTTCTCGGCAATGAAGTCCGCGGCCTCACGGGCACGAACCAGTGCCGGGTGGTTGGGATCAGCGGTGGAAACAGCAGAAATATTTGAATCATTCAACACCCTTCTACGGTATCAAACCTGCCCAGAGTTGAGTGCGCGTGCGATGTGCGACACAATAAAAGGGTGACTCTCAAAACAGACTACGCATCACACAAGATTGTTATTCTCGGTGGTGGCCCTGGCGGCTATGAGGCTGCTCTTGTTGCCGCTAGCCACGGCGCCGATGTCACTATCATCGAAGATAAGGGCATGGGTGGCTCGGCCGTCCTCACCGACGTCGTCCCCTCTAAGACCCTGATTGCTAGCGCGGACGCCCGCAACCGCTTTGGCAAGGCCCAGGAGCTTGCGATCTCGGTGGGGGACGATGACGCAGCCCCGCCCATCTCAGTTGACCTAGCCAAGGTTAACAAGCGCCTGATTGACTTAGCCCACCAGCAGTCCCACGACATCAAGCGCACCCTGGAACGCAGTGGCGTGAAGGTCATTGACGGTCGGGGCAAGCTAGTGGACCGCCACACCGTGGAAGTTACCGATTCGACCGGCCTGACCTACGAGCTGACCACCGAATTCATTATTCTGGCGGTGGGCACCCACCCCCGTGAACTGCCCACCGCTCAGCCCGATGGCAAGCGCATTCTCAACTGGACCCAGCTCTACTCCCTGGAAGAACTTCCTGAAGACCTCATTGTGGTTGGCTCCGGCGTCACCGGTGCGGAGTTCGCCTCAGCCTATAACGGACTGGGTTCTCGGGTTACCCTGATTTCCTCCCGTGACCGGGTGCTGCCCGGTGAGGATGAGGACGCCGCGACCGTCCTTGAAAATGTTTTTGAACGCCGCGGTGTGCGCGTCATGCCCCGCTCTCGCGCAGAGGCAGCCTGCTACAACGAAGCTGGCGACGGCGTTATCGTCACCCTGGGCGACGGGCGCAAGGTCGCGGGTTCTCACGTGCTCATTGCCGTCGGTTCTATCCCCAACACCGAAAACCTGGGGCTTGAGGACGCCGGGGTGGAGGTCAGCGAATCAGGGCATATTAACGTGGATCGCGTCTCCCGCACTAACATCCCCAACATTTATGCGGCCGGTGACTGTACCGGGGTTTACCCTCTGGCTTCTGTTGCCGCGATGCAGGGGCGTGTTGCCGTTTCGCACATGCTGGGCGACATCGTCAAGCCCCTGCGCACCCACCAGGTTGCCGCCAACATCTTTACGGCCCCTGAAATTGCAACCGTCGGCGTGAGCCAGAGCGAAATCGAGTCGGGGAAGTACCAGGCCGATATGGTCATGCTGCCACTGACGACCAACCCGCGCGCCAAGATGATGGCGGTCGAGGATGGCTTCATCAAAATCTTTGCCCGCAAGCACTCTGGCACCGTTATTGGCGGCGTGGTGGTGGGTCCCCGCGCCTCAGAGCTGATTTTCCCGCTCTCGCTAGCAGTCGATAAGAAACTGCACGTGGACGATATTGCCGAAACCTTCACGGTCTACCCCTCGCTGACCGGCTCTATCTCAGAAGCCGCGCGGCAGCTGCACACTATGCAGTAATAGATGAAAAAGGGGAGGGGTAGCGCCCGTTCGGAGCCGACTGGCTGGGTCTGGCATGAATCGCTTGCGAGCTTGCGAGCCAGCGAGAAGGTTAGTCGGCAAGAACGGGCGCTACCCCTCCTTGAGCTGTGTGCGTCTACCCTACTTAGCGCGGGCCATGGTGGTCAGGTCCACGTCGCGGGTTTCATGGGTGATCGCCATGAAGATCAGGGTGAGCAGACCTGCGCCGGCCAGGTAGAGGCCGACTGCGCCCACACCACCGTTGGCGTTCAGCCACACCGCTGCGTAGGGGGTCAGCGCTGCGCCCAGGATGGAGGCGACGTTGTAGCTGATACCTGAGGCGGTGTAGCGGACGTTGGTGGGGAAGAGCTCGGGCAGGTAGGCGCTCATGGAACCGAAGGTCAGGCCCATGAGGGTCATGCCGATGGCCATGAAGAGGACGATGCGGCCGGCGTTGGCGTCCTCACCGGTGCCGACGACGGAGGGGTCCATGAGGTAGCCGAAGGAGAGGCCGAAGATGATGATGGCGCCGGTGATAACCAGCTGGGAGGAACGGCGGCCGTACTTGTCGGCTAGCCAGCCGGAGACCGGAACCATGGCGGCGAAGAAGAGAATGGTGATGAGCTGGATGACCAGGAATTCGCGGTAGGCGATGCCCAGGCCGCCCTTTTCTACCTTGCCGATGCCGAAGGAGAGGATCCAGGCGGTCATGAGGTAGAAGAGTACGTAGGTGGCGAGCATGATGAAGGTGCCCTGAATCATGGGCCACCAGGCTACCTTGAAGGCTTCAGCGAGCGGGGTCTTGACCTTTTCGTCCTTTTCGAGGGCTTGTTTGAAGACGGGGGTTTCTTCGAGCTTGAAGCGCACGTAGAGGCCGACTGCGACCATGACGATGGAGGCGATGAAGGGGATGCGCCAGCCCCAGACCAGGAAGTTGTGGTCGATGGTGTCGCCGGCGGCCAGTGAGGTGAAGCCCATGGTGACGGTCAGAAGCAACATGAAGCCGTTGGCGAGGATGAAGCCGAACGGGGCGCCGAGCTGGGGCCACATGGCGGCGCGGGCGCGCTTACCTTCTTCGGCGTATTCGGTGGCCAGTAGGGCTGCGCCTGACCATTCGCCGCCGAGGCCTAGGCCCTGGCAGAAGCGCAGGATGGTCAGCATGGCCGGTGCCCACAGGCCAATCTGGTAGTAGGTGGGGAGCAGACCGATGAGGAAGGTGGCGATGCCCATGGTCAGGAGTGCACCGACCAGGGTTGCCTTGCGGCCTACCTTGTCGCCGAAGTGGCCAAAGACGATGGAGCCGATGGGGCGGGCGATGAAGGCTGCGCCGAAGGTCGCCATGGAGGCGAGGAGCTTGGCGGTGTCGTCCTCGCCGGTGAAGAAGAGGGCGGGGAAGACAGCCACGGCGGCGGTGGCATAGATGTAGAAGTCGTAGAACTCGATGGTGGTGCCGATGAGTGACGCCAGGATGACGCGGCTGCGGGGCACGGTCTGCTCGGCAGCAGAAGAGGCCGGGGAGGTGACTGTTGTGCTCACGTGAACTCTCTAGTGGTGTATAGATTGTGTTGTATGGTTTTACTCTAAAACTGGCGTTCTCTATGTGAAACTTAGATTCCACTATGTGAGCATAGGGGGTGGGGTAAAGAGATAGGCCCCTCTGCCTGGCGGCAAAGGGGCCTATCTGAGCTTGTATGCGTAGGTTTACTTGATGGTTGCGATAATAGCCCCGGCAGAGACGGTATCGCCTGCCTTGAGCTTGAGCCCGGTGACCTTACCGGCCTTGTGGGCGGTGATAGGCTGTTCCATCTTCATGGCTTCTAACACCACAATCAGGTCGCCTTCAGTTACCTTGGCGCCGTCCTTGACCGCTACCTTGACGATAGTGCCCTGCATGGGGCTGGTGAGCTCATTGCTGTTGGCAGAGCCGGACGCGCCCCCGCGGCTTGAGCGGGACTTGCGGGCCTTGGAGGCGGCAGCAGGCTTGGCGGTAGTACCACCCAGGGCGGGGAGGACGACTTCCATGCGCTTGCCGTTGACCTCAACGGTAATCTTCTGGCGCTCTTCATCTGCCTCAGCCAGGGTAAGGGCACCGTCGTAGGCGGGCAGGGTGTTCTTGAACTCGGTTTCAATCCAGCGGGTGTGAACAGCAAAGTCACCGCCTTCGGCAGGAGCGAAGGCGGGCTCATCGAGCACGGCGCGGTGGAAGTTGGCAACGGTGGGCATACCCTCGATGACCAGCTCACCCAGGGCACGGCGGGCTCGCTGTAGGGCCTGTTCGCGGGTGGCGCCGGTGACGATGAGCTTGGCAATCATGGAGTCAAAGTTGCCGCTGACGGTATCACCGGCAATCACGCCGGAGTCCCAGCGCACGCCGGGGCCAGAAGGCACAACCAGCTTCTCGATGGTGCCGGGGGAGGGCATGAAGCTGCGGCCGGCGTCCTCACCGTTGATGCGGAATTCGAAGGAATGGCCGCGTACCTCGGGGTCGGTGGCTTCGATGGTCTCACCGCGGGCGATGCGGAACTGCTCGCGCACCAGGTCAATGCCGGTGACCTCTTCGGAGACCGGGTGCTCAACCTGTAGGCGGGTATTGACTTCGAGGAAGGAAATGGTGCCGTCGGTGCCCACCAGGAATTCGCAGGTACCGGCGCCCTGGTAGCCTGCCTCGCGCAGGATAGCCTTGGACGCCTCGTACAGGCGCTCGTTCTGCTCTTTGGTCAGGTAGGGAGCCGGGGCCTCTTCTACCAGCTTCTGGTTGCGGCGCTGCAGGGAGCAGTCGCGGGTCGAAACAACCACAACATTGCCGTGGGCGTCGGCCAGGCACTGGGTTTCAACGTGACGGGGGGAGTCAAGGAAGCGCTCAATGAAGCACTCGCCGCGGCCAAAAGCGGCGATAGCCTCGCGGACAGCTGACTCGTAGAGCTCCCCGATACCCTCGCGCTCGCGGGCGACCTTGATGCCTCGCCCACCGCCGCCAAAAGCTGCCTTGATAGCAACGGGCAGGCCGTACTCGTCCGCAAATTTTTCAACCTCAGCGGCGCTCTTGACCGGGTCCTTGGTGCCGGGAACCAGCGGGGCGCCGACCTTCTCGGCGATATAGCGGGCGGCTACCTTGTCGCCCAGGCGGTTGATGGACTCGGGGGAGGGGCCAATCCAGGTCAGACCGGCGTCGATGACCTGCTGGGCGAACTGGGCGTTCTCAGAGAGGAAGCCGTAGCCGGGATGCACGGCATCGGCTCCAGAGCGCTTGGCGACCTCAAGTAGCTTGTCCATGACCAGGTAGGACTCAGCCGCAGCGGTGCCGCCCAGGGCATAGGACTCATCGGCTAACAGTACGTGCTGGGCCTCGCGGTCGGGGTCGGCGTAGACAGCGACGGTTGCTAGCCCCTCGTCCTGGGCGGCACGAATAACGCGAACAGCAATTTCACCGCGGTTAGCAATCAGTACCTTGCTGACGGGGCCGGTGTGGCGCCCCTTCACCGGGGTAAAGGCCTGGGCCAGGTCGTTATGTGCAGTCACTATGAAAGCTCCTCGGGTTATCGTGCCGTGCTGGCGTGCCGTTACTGGCTATGACGCATTATGAGCAGGCGCCGGGTGACGGCGCCTCACAAAAGTCGTATCTTGAAATTTATCGCGAATTTTTCCAAATGTCGCTGATTGAAACACCAAAGTTAGCCAGCATTGTGCGTAGGGCATGCACCGAAAGCCCCACCACGGTGTGGTATTCGCCCTCAATTCCCTTAATGAAGGCCGCACCGAAACCGTCGATTGTGAAGGATCCAGCCACCCACAGGGGCTCGCCGGTGGCCACGTAGCGCCGGGCTTCTTTGTCGCTGAAGGTATCGAAGTGGACGGTTGCCGTGCGCAACTCGCTGGCCTCGGGGTGCTTACTAGCTGCTGTGTTCTGGGTAGACTCGCGGGTATCGACCAGCCAATGCCCGGTGTGGAGTTGCCCGCTGCGTCCGCTCATAGCGGTGATGCGTTCCAGGGCTTTTTCGGAGCTGCCGGGCTTGCCGTAGGCAAGGCCATCGAGCTCAAAGACAGAGTCACAGCCCAGCACCAGTGCACCTGCTGCCTCGGGCAGGGCGGCAACCGCCTGCGCTTTTGCCTTGGCTAGCAGCTGGGCGGTCTGTGCCGGGGTGATGTCGCCCAGCCCAGCCTTATAGGCGGCCTGTTGGGCTTCGTGCAGGGCGGCGTCCTCATCGACATCGCTGACTATAACGGTGAAGCGGACGCCGGCGTCCTCCAGGAGCTTTTTGCGGGCAGGGGATGAGGAGGCAAGGACGAGCCGCACCGGCTGTTCGCCCGCCGCGGCTGCGGTTTCAGTAGGGTTGTGCATGGGTAACAGTCTAGCGGTGCTGACGAACCCCAAACCCACAACATGTGTGATGGGCCAAGTCTGCACATCGGTATGGAGCTGATGGTATCAACTTGGTATTGTGGGTGTATGGCTCTTACCTTGCGACTTCCTGAAGATTTAGACCACCAGCTTGCAGATTTAGCAGAGCGCGAGCATTTATCTAAGCACTCCCTCATCGTTGAGAGTGTGCGTCGCATGCTGGAAGAAAGAGAGCATCGGGCCATGGTAGAAGAGGGGCTCGCTTATGCGCTTGAGCATGATGCAAAAACTTTGGAACGATTAGCCGACTCATAAATGCAGCGGATTCAACTCGAAATTGCTATTGAGGTTATAAC
>NZ_JBOEQD010000021.1:0-21400 GCF_050689125.1 Rothia sp. L_38
GCTGATTTTTATTTGGTTGCTTTTGCGGTTGCTCATGACCACACCGTGTTGACACATGAGCAGCCGAGCCCTGGAGCTAAGAAGCGGGTTCTGATTCCTAACGTTTGTGATGCTTTCGGAGTCAGGTATGCGGACACGTTCCAGATGATACGCGCTCTGCACGCAAGGATTTGATGGGTAGCCTGTACAGAGCAGAGGGATAAAGCTGTGAGCAATAGAAAACTTGTAGATGGCTTTAAAGCGATGGGCTTTGCAGTTGGTTTTGGTGACGACAAAGAAGTACCAGCTAACCTTGAGGTCCGCAATGGCAAGATGGAGCTAACGCTCTTATTGTTGAGCAAAAATCCCTTAGATTTATTAACTGAGGAGAAGGAATCAGTTCCAGGTTCTATCTTATTTTCGAGCACTGAAGTTAAGGTGAACCTCTCAAAGTTGTGTGTGTCTAGGCAGAAATCTGAGATATTCTCCGGCATAAGGGCTAAAATCTTCATTGTCGGTAGAGCAGTCTGCACATCAGAAGATATCGACCACAGTCAGATACACGGCATGATCTCTGAGCTGGAAGGGTTTGACCGGTGGGCTGAACAGTAGTCTATTTTTTACAAACCTGATATTTGGTGATGGTCAGGGTGAACCGCCAAAAGTTATGTTGAAGGCTGAGGTTCAGCAGCCAGTTCTTTTGGGATCTTCTTTTAACGTTCAGGCTAATGCGGCCTTTATACTTCCTGCAGGGACCCCCTATAACACTTCTTACGCTATTCATAATGTCGCTACATTGCGGAGCCAGACCGCTGACTTGAATCCTTGGGAGGAACACCAGCAAATTCATCAAATGATTCAAGGTCTTGTATGCCTTGCATATGGGTATCCATGTTCTATACGACTAAAAGAGATTCTAAGAATAGATAACCAACCGCGCCTCCCCGAATCTACTCAAGAAACTAGCGACAGATACTACTGGCATGAGTATTTCGAAAGAAGTTTTGGACGTTCGCAGCATGCTGGACCCCGGAAAGAAATCAAAGATTACGAACCTCTCTTCAGACTTTCTGATACTAACCCTGCCGATATGGAAAATTGGATTGAGAACTTTGATAAATGGTCTCGCCCCACTTGGATTGCGGTTGAGAGCATCTTCCAACCTTATTTAGCTACTGAGAGTAAAATACTACTTATCGGCTCAGCGTTAGAAGCACTCAGATATGGAGTCTAGCTCTACGAAGAACATAATGGGTACGCAGAGTCTTACGGTAAGGGCTGGTGCCGAGGAAGCAGATCAGGCTGCCAAAAGCCAAGTTGCAATAGAAAGCCTCTGATTACTTTGAAAAGGCGGCAAAAAATCTACCATGGGAGAGACTCAACATCTCGAACGATGAAAATGCCCAGTCCTGGGCAATTGAATTTAATCGTGTTTATAAGGGCTGCAAACACGCAGATAATCCGCTACCAGACGAGACAGAGGCCCTTGATCGAACCACTCAAGGACTTCTGGTTAGCAGATGCTGGCTCGCAAAGAAATTGGAAATTAAGGATAAAACTCTCATAGTAAATATAAATTCACAGCGAGGAAGCCGGATCCTGTAAAAAAGTTCTATTAGGCAATTTTATCAATTTATTCCGATAGTTTTATGTATTTGAAACTTTATAAGATCGACGGTGCAGGTGATTCTGGAGAGAAACATACATAATCAGGGCCTACAAGCTCGTTTAACTCCTGTCAACGTCACGGATAACCTATCTGGATCAACAAGTTACCTACAAGTTCTTGAGACAATCACCCAGCCAATCGAATAAGTTATGTGCCCAGTCCGCAAGTTGCTCAAAACTACCGGGTGCCGTTAAGTAAAACATGATGCACGCAAGTAGAAGCAAAGACAACATAATTCGGCGGCGACTTTCTATGAAGCTTGCATTGAAAGAACTCAAAGTCTGGTTAAAAACTCTACCATTACTACTTGCAGGAAAGAGTAGAGAGCCCAAGACTATTTTAAGATAGTAAATACAGACAAGCCAACTAATAAAAATTGCAAATAGAGACAGCATAAAAGCGTATAGATATTTTTGATTATTATTACTTGCTAAATATAAGAAACGTGGGATAGCATCCGTCAAGATTTTTTCACTACCAGACCCTTCCATAGACCTCTCTGATATTGACAATAAAGAATAGGGGTTTTCTAAGTCCTGAGCCTGAAACATAGCACAATAAGCCAGAATACTGCTAACTAACAACCCAAGGATTCCTAACACTGCCTTTTTCAGAGCCTCACTGGTGTAGTGAGAACGCCTTCTATAGAGAAAAAGGGAAGCCACTAGAGCTGTTACTCCACCGGAATAAAGAGGTAAGGGGGCGATAATAGGCACAACTAATTTGGAAACCACGAGGAGAGAACCTAATCCAAAGATAGCTATAAAACCAAACAAAACCGACTCATCATCTGAAGTACTATTGTTTCTCTGACTGCCATAGTTGTTGATAGTTTTTGAACTTACACTATTAGTAACCATATTATTAACAAATGAACCATTGTTAGAACCAATATGGATGCGTTGACCTTCAGATCTTATAATATTATCGGGCGCATTATTTTCCTTGCCACGTAGACCAAATATTAAGGCTAATCCTGCCGTAATAGCCGTAGCTATGATATTCGCCAAGACGTTACCTGGTAAACTATCGATAATCCCACTAGAGTTGATCATACAAATTTCCCTCAATTTTCTTTATTGATATATTAATTTTTAATAAAATTTGATTATCGACATTCGCCTACCATGAAACGACACCACCTCTTAAAGAAGATTGAAAATATTTTTCCACTAGAATAGTTCTAAAATTTTCATAATTTTTAAGTGATTGCTCCTCGACCGGGATACCAATATTTTTGACACTATCCATGACTGTTGTTTTAGACATCAATTTTACATATAGCCATACACCGCAAGACAATAGAATTGGCACAATAAATAGCCACGAAGAAATTTCTCTACCAAGATACACCACACCAACAAGAACCAACAAAATCAGCATGTTCACGAGAGATAGAATAAAGATTATAAAACTTTCTAGACGCCCAGGAATAGGCTGTCCACCGTTTATCTCAGAACTCTTATAATGATTGATAAACTTAATATTTTCTAGGTAACAAAGAAATCTATTTAGAGATTCTGCAATAGAAAAGACTGCTAGCACCCCAAGACACCCTTCTTGCATATCAAATTCTGCAAAAAAGGGCTCTACCCAAACTGGCGATAATACGACAAGCACAGCTAGACAGATAAGCTCGTAGAACCGCCCGACAGAATATAACTTAAAAAGTCGCATCCGAAATATAGAGCAAATTAAAACAATTTCAATAAAAATAATGATGAAAATGAGTGAGCCCTTTAAAATACCTAGCCCTTCAAGTGAAGTAGTTAAAAAATTATACACATAACCAAATAAATCATTATCAACTGCTATTGATAATATAATGACTATAATTAGAAACGAAAACCCGATAAGCCATTTATGTTGTTCAAATGAGGCGATAATCTTTAGCGTTTCGAGAACAGTAGCTACCATTAACGATACAAGTGCTCCTACAGAAAGGTTCTCAATTGTACCTCCCACAAGCTGATCAATACTTTTCCCCCCAGTCCCAGAAGAGACCCATTGGAAAAAGCTTGCTACTACAGAAATAACTGCCGCCAAAGTAACATATCTTCCCCATACATCCAAAACTCTAAGAAATACATCTTTTATAAAGAAGGAAATACCCCAAAATAGCAACTTGAACCTGAGTAATAGAACCACCCTCCTGACGTACTTTAAGTCTCTATCCAAAAAATCTCCCTTGAATAAAGATTTCTCACCAAGGGTTGCTTCACAAACTTCCTTAGCTTTTATTTGCAATTTGTTATTTTGCAAACCCTCTTCAATGGCACCTTTTCTGCAACTACAGATAACCCTTTTATGGGACAGATACCCTTCTGGGACTCCTGACGAAAGTTCAACCAGTTTGCAGAAACTTCCCGCTGGTATATTTAAGTCCTTTTCTTCATTTCTATACCTTTGGTTGAATCTATCAAAAATAATTTTATCTACTGAATCCTTAACACAATTAATCGTTAAGTACTGTGGCGCTAACAGAAATACCATCCCTGCATAGTAAATTACTAATAATACAAAAATGGAAATAATAACTGTGGATAATAACTCAGCCATGCTTATCCAATCAGGTGGCGGATGAGGAAGTCGCGGGTGTCAGCAAGAATTTTGTTCTCTATAGTCAAGCTTTTGATATTTTCTTCTATATTTTCATACTCAGCATTCTGTGAGATCAGGGGGACACTCAGCTTATGCAGCTGTTTGCGATTAATTGAGCTGAAGATTGTGCCTTCTCCCTCGAAAGGCTCCCAGAGTTGCGGACTCTCCTTCAACAAATAGAAGAGCTGGCTCGTATTCCCATCTTTAGCCCGGATTGCAGCAACACCATGCCCCACACAACAAGCTTTATCAGTCCTGTTCAAATCACCGACTGGTGCGCGGACACTCAAAAGAATATCGCCTTCATCAACTATGCGGGTCGGAGCAGTCGTATACACACGTTGCGTTGGGTAACGGAAACCAAAGTCACAACGGCCCTGATAGAAAATGGCGCCTTCACCCTCCTCATTCAAAGAGTCGCCGGCAGGAGACTGACCCATCGTAATCTCTGCAATTTCAGACAACGGTGCCGTAGTAATTGACGCTGAGATTTCTCTTCTCATTAGTGCGCTACCAAGCTCAGATAATGAATTCAGGAGGCGGGAGTTGGCCTCAATCTTGTCATCCATCGATCCCAAAATCTCAGCAATCCCCTTCTGCTCAGCATACGAGGGGATAGCTACTTCAAAGTTTTCCAACACTGATTTACTAACGATAGGTTTAGCGCTACCAGATGAAATGGCATATAGCTCTTCTGGCAAAGTAGTGAATAGGTAGTAGAGATATAGGCCATGCGCCTGTTTTTCATCGGCAACGAGTGAATTAATTTGCTGATTAGTAACCGTCGGAACCTGTACGTACGAGGCTTTCCCGATAGTGGCCCCGATGCAAGTTATAGCAACAGCACCGGAATCTACCATGCGCCGGCTGAAGGGTTCCTTACCTTCTACCGATAGAAATCTTGACGTTATAGCTTGTCGAACACCGAATACTTGGTCGCTTGGAGTCAAAAACGGAGTATTGTCACCCCAGTGCTCAGGATTATTTTTAGATGGTGTACCACCTGTAACTACAGTAGCAATCTCTCGAATTTGTTTTATCTGCCACCCGGCGGCCTTCTGCTCTTGAGTCAGTTGCAACGCCATGCTTATACACTCTCTCTTTCAGTAGCGGCGTCCTCAGCAGGCACATCCGGTAGCTCTAGCGCAGCCAAGTGCTTCTGCGCCACCTCAGCCAGGCGCGCAGACTCCGCGAACTGCTCCGCCAGAGTTGCCCGCAGGCGCGCGATACGCACGTCCACCGGCTCGCCAGTTTCTTCCACCGCAGCAGAACCCACATACCTGCCCGGGGCGAGCGCCCAGTCCTGCTTTTCAATGTCCTCAATCGTCACCGACTTGCAGAAACCCAGCTCGTCCTCGTAAACCTCGGTATTCAGCTCCGAATCAGTACCGCGCCAACGATGCCAGGCACCAGCAATCTTCTGGATATCCTCGTCTTCAAACACACGCGTCTTACGGTCAATCATGCGGCCCAAACCGCGGGCGTCAATCATGAGCACCTCGCCCTTACGCTCACTAGTGCCACGCTTACCCACCGACTTATCCTTAGCCAGCACCCACACGCACACCGGAATCGCCGTGCCAGTAAATAGGTTGGCAGGCAGCACCAACATGGCAGCCACCGCATCGCCCTGAACCATCGCCCGGCGGATCTCATCCTCACCACCGGTATTAGAGGTCATCGACCCATTCGCCAACACCACAGCAGCCGAACCGCCAGCGTTCAGTTTGCTCCAAATATGCTGTAACCAGGCATAGTTTGCGTTACGCTCCGGGGGCACACCAAAATTCCAGCGCGGATCATCGGTGCGGCGGCTCCACTCCTTCAGGTTGAAGGGAGGGTTAGCCATTACAAAATCAAAGTTCTCTCCAGCATGCCTGTCCTCAGCAAAAGTATCTCCCCAGCGGTCGCCCAGGTGCCCAAAGATGCCATGAATCGCCAGGTTCAGACGTGCGAGCTTCCAGGTTTGGTCGTTGTACTCCTGCCCATACACAGTCAGTGAAGGCTCATAGCCTTTCTCCTGTTTAAATTGCTTACCGTGGGCCTCAACGAACTTCTCCGACTGCACGAACATACCGCCGGAACCACAGCAGGGATCATATAGTTTGCCATCCACCGGGTTAAGAATCTCCACCAGGGTACGCACCACCGACCGCGGGGTGTAGAACTCGCCGCCGCGCTGGCCCTGCTTAGCCGCGAACTGGCCCAAGAAGTACTCGTAGACCTCACCTAAAATATCTAGGGATGAGCGGCCGGTATCCTCACGCATTGCCTTGAAATCGGCGTTAGAGAAGAGGTCAATCAGGCCAACCAAGCGGGTCTGATCTACGTTCTCTCGGTTATAGATCTCGCTCAAGGCACCGTTCAGGCGAGGGTTGGCATCCATAATCTCGCGCATGGCAGCATCAAGCAGTTCACCCGCGCTGCCGCTCTTAGCCTGCTGAGCAATGAAACCCCAGCGAGCCTTCTCTGGTACAAAATAAACACTGGCACTGTAGAACTCGTCCGGGTCACTCAGGTAAGCTTCCAGCTCTTCCTCAAGTTCCTGCCCTTCAAAACCGTCCTCAGCAATCTCGGCGCGAATAGCCTCAGCGCGCTCATCAAAACTATCGCTGAGATACTTCAGAAAGATAAGCCCCAGCACAAAGTTCATGTAATCCGACGAATTCATGGAACCGCGCAGCTTATCAGCTGCCTTCCATATCAGATCTCGCAGCTCCGCGGGAGTAATAGCAGCAGACTTAGTAGCCTTACGAGCAACCATTGACTCAACCTCTTTTCACTATGAGGCTTATTCATAAGGGGGTTAAAGCATGAACCCCTACCAACTAGACAACGGCCCCACCAGGCGGCAAAAATTGAGAGTCAAATCATCACAAATAACCTCAAGCCACACCGGAAGAACCGTTGCTACACCAGCGTACAACCGGCCTCACCGCCACGCAATTCGCCACGCTACTCACAGCCCTGAACAACCAGCTCACCTGGGTCAAACCCGCCGAAAAACCCCGCAGACTCACCCTGGCCCAGGCCCTAAAAATCACCCTCATCAGCTACCGGCACAATCTGACCCAAGAAGCCCTCGCTCACCTCTTCGACGTCTCACAGCCCACCATCTCACGGACTATCAGCACCATCGAGAAGGCCCTAGAGAAAATCCTCAGCCCACTCGTTCCCACCTTGGAGGGGAACTTGAAAGCACCCGGCTCTCTCGTGATTGATGGAACCCTTATTCCCACCTGGAACTGGCGCTCACAAGGTAAAAGAAACTTCTCAGGTAAGTACAAACGAGCAGGATTTAACCATCAGGTGATCTGCACCCTCGATGGCAGGCTCCTGGCTATTACTGATCCGCTGCCTGGTGCTAGGCATGATGCTCATGCTTTTAGAGCCCACGGGCTAGATGAGTTTCTCGATTCCTCAACTTTGGCAGATAAGGGCTATGTGGGTTTGGGGCTGGCTACACCGGCCAAGCGCAAGCCTGGGGTGAAGCTAACTAAGGAGCAGAAACGAAATAATCGAGTGCTGAACCGGTTGCGGTCGGTGGTGGAGCGGGTGATTGCTCAGGTAAAGACCTGGCGGGTGTTGCACTCGGGGTTCAGGCGGCCTTTGAGCTTGTATCAGCGGGTGTTTTCGGTGGTGCGGGGGTTGTTGTTTCTGGCTGCCGGTCGGACCTTATGAATAACCCTCTATGCACCGGTACAGACCGGTGAACTAAACTGAATTAAGATTCTCACGGAAAAGCTCGTAAGGATAGAGTAGTTACTGATACGCCCCCGTATCAGAATACCTATATTCTTTTTTCAAGAAAGGTAATAGTTCCTTCTGACAGACCGGCAAGAGTCTGATGTTCCAGCTCTTCCAAGGCAGTCAGACGCGCAACGAGCGCCTGCCTTTGGTGTTTGATCTTTGCCAGCTCCGTTTCTAGGGAGTTATTCTCAGCAGTAGCAGTACCTGTAAATGCTTTCAGCACGACAGGTGGCACTCTCACTTCTTTCGCTAGAGCCTTCTGGGCACCAGCCAGCTTCTGTTCCTGCAAACCAGCCCGCACCAGCCGTGCAAAGACCTCGCTACTAAGCGCAACCTGTTGGGGCTTCTCATCTGCGCTACGCAGAATAAAAAGTGGGGCTTGGACCAGCACCAGGCCGAGCTCAGCACCCACTACGAAGGTCTCTGCACTACCCTCAGAGACCACAATGTCCCCCGGCAGTGCCGGATCGGCTGAGTTACCAAGTTGCGCCAGATCAGCCACCTTTAGTGCCCTAAAGTAGTGGGCACAGTGGTTCCTCTGCCCAACCTTGCCATGCTGTCTTCATCTAACAGACGCACCCAAGCGCCGCCATCCTTAGCTTCAACAGCGCTTACCAAACCCGCAGGGAGCTTAGACTGGGCATAGCCTGGAACCCACTTGAGGGCTCTCTGTCTTATCAGTTCTGCGATGGTGAGATGCTTCTGTTGTGCGGTCTCAGCTACACGCCAATCCAAACTCAGTGGCTGCAGGTTAGTTGTCTGAATCTCCCTGACTTTTAAGTTAATAACACTCACTCTCTGTTGTCCGGGCTTGACTGCCTTCGCCGCGCTTTTATAGCTATGTGCTCCATGCTCAGAAATTTCCCGCTACACCACATATTGTCCGCTGGCCAACGCATGTTCCCCAACTGAACTGTGCACGGCAGAAGACCAGTCCTCCTGCACCAGAGCACCTATATCGTGTATGATGGCCTGCCAGTGGGCATCCTTCTGCCTCAAACTACCACCAAGGTTAAGCACGGCCACCAGAGGTCGGTTATCCGGGCCAACTCTGTGGTTCTCGAAAATTGCCACTGCCAGGGAAGCGTTCGATTCAGACCGCAAGACTCCAGGACCAAGATCTACCACAGCAACCATGTGGCCATAGCGCAACATATCCATGTGCGCGCTACTAACTTGGCTGCCATCACGTACCGGGCTGGTTAGTAGCTCAGACCTACCCAAAACGACAATCGGTACGCCCTCAGGTGAGCTGTCTACAACCTGGCTCAGCGCTTTCCAGTAAAGCTCGTAGGAGGCACCTCGTCGGGCCAGAGGCAAATAGGTGACGATAGCAGAAGCGTCATGGGCCTCTTCAAGCTGCCCCTCCCGGTAAGGGCTATAGAGACTATCAGCTGATAAAAAGACTTGGAATAAGCGCAGAAGCTCATTGCTTTCTCTCATGCCTTCAGCAAAGCTAATACTCTGCAACCCATCAGGGTCATTAGCTACAAGCATCTGCGCCAACTGAATTAAAATGTCATCGTTGGAAGACTGGGGAAAATAGAAATGAAGCCCAGTGCCAAACTCCCCCAGCAGATCAGCGAGGAATTCCCCGACGAGTCCCTGCATAGACTCATTAGAGTCACGCTCACTCACGGCTAGGAACAGTTGGAAAGAGCTCAGAGGTTCTTCAGAGTACCGGGCGACTAGGGCTCCCACTCTATTCAAAACCCCATAGATACCGGTATTCATCGTGAGCAGGTAAGGTTTCACCAGCTCTGCTAGAGGCTGGGATTTTGTAGCGCACCTACGTAGCAGGGCTGCTGGACGCTCATCTGTAAGGTATTCAATCTGCTCATAGATAATACTGAAAACCATAAAGGCCAGCACCTGCTCTTTGCTGTCTAAACCCAAGCATTCGTTTGCACCCCCAGCACCGCAGCATCAGTCAGCATCTGTTCTAACGGCTTTTGAACAGAGCGCTTTGTACACCACTCCACAACCTCAAGCGCAGAGTACAGAGTCTTGGCACCCCTTTGTGCTATGGGGAAGTCCGCATGTCTCTTAGCCCAAGTAGGCACAACTGCCCTTTCCACCCCGGCAACCATCGCGGCCTGGGACGAGTTCAGCACCAGCCCTCCAAGCGCATCCAGAGAATCTAAGGGGGAAGTCATACCAACATCCTACGCTCCCCAAAAGCAAAATTTTTAAATAACCAAAACCGTAAACTTAAATAAGTGCAAAAGATGCGACCATAAGTTCCTTGATTTTTAGAGGTTAAATCACCTATCACATTAAATAACGGTCGCATCACTGTAAGATAATCGCGGCATGCTACCTGAGATCCTGAAAGATTAGCTTGTATCAGCTCGTAAAGACATTCCCAACCGCCTAAAGCTCACTCCTATCCTTGCGCCCCTAAACCCCGGAAGTAGAGTAAACTAAGGACGATTTACACTCACTACACTACGGTTGGGACACCCCTGTGACCTCTCGCTCCCATTTCGCCTGGACCCTGCACGGCGACGGCAAGAACATCACCCCGGGCGGGGTCGTCCGCCCCCTCGAACGCCTCACCTGGGGCCATACCATCGGTATCGGCGCCCAGCACGTGGTTGCTATGTTCGGTGCGACCTTCCTGGTGCCTCTGCTGACGGGCTTCCCGCCCGCGACCACCCTCTTCTTCTCGGGCATCGGCACCATGCTCTTCCTGCTGATCACGGCAGGACGCGTACCCTCCTACCTGGGCTCGTCCTTCGCCTTCATCGCGCCCCTAGCAGCTGCCACCAACCAGTACGGCCCCGGCGGGGCCCTGGGCGGTATCGTCATGGCCGGTGTCTCCCTCTTTATTGTTGGTCTGGTTGTTCAGGTCGCGGGCACCGGCTGGCTAACCAAGCTCATGCCCCCGGTAGTCACGGGCTCCATCGTGGCGCTCATTGGCTTCAACCTGGCTCCGTCCGCTAAGAATAACTTCATGGAAGCGCCCGTTACCGCCCTGGTGACCCTGTGCTCCATCATCCTGATTTCTGTACTCTTCAAGGGCATGATTGGCCGCCTGTCGATCCTGCTGGGCGTTATCATCGGCTACATCACCGCCGTGGTGCGCGGCGAGGTCGATTTCGCCGCCATCGAAAAGACCTGGGCTGAGCAGGGCCTGATCGGCCTACCCCACTTCCAGCACCCCGAGTTCCACTGGAACCTAGCTGGCCTCTTCATCCCCGTCATTCTGGTGCTGGTTGCCGAGAACATCGGTCACGTAAAGTCCGTTGCCCTGATGACCGGGGATAACCTCGATAAGTACTCCGGCCGTGCCCTCATGGCCGACGGCCTGGCCACCACCTTGGCCGGTGCCGGTGGCGGTTCAGGTACCACCACCTACGCTGAAAACATCGGTGTTATGGCAGCAACCAAGGTCTACTCCACCGCCGCCTACTGGGTCGCTGCGATTTTCGCCGTCCTGCTCTCTATCTTCCCGGTCTTCGGTGCCGCGGTGGCCTCTGTTCCCGCCGGCGTGCTGGGTGGGGCTGCCACCGTGCTCTACGGCATGATCGGCATGCTGGGTGTGCGCATTTGGGTGGAGAACCGCGTGGACTTCTCCAACCAGGTCAATCTGACTGCCGCGTCCGTGGCCCTGATTGTTGGTATTGCTGACTACACCTGGGATATCGGCGACCTGCAGTTCGCCGGTATCGCTCTGGGCACCGCCGCAACCCTGGTGGTCTACCACCTGATGGCTGCGCTCAATAAGGCCTCCAAGGCTCACCCCGAGCCGCTGACTCCGAGCGAGGCTAAGGGCGACGTCCACTAGCCCCTCACCTGACAGTAGGTACCATTTAAACTAGAAAAACCCACCTAGTTCGTGGGTTTTTCTAGTTTAAATGGTACCTACCGGGAGGAGGCGAGGACGCCTGCGAGCAGGTCACTGCGGTTGGTGACGATTCCGTCAACCCCCAGGGCTATCAGTTCCCGCATGGTGCGTTCATCGTCTATCGTCCACACGTGCACCTCCACTCCCGCGCGGCGGGCAGCAGCCAGCAGTTTACGGTCCACAATACGCAGGCGGCGGCCAGCCACCCGGTGATAGGCAGGGACCTGCACCGCATCAAAGGGCAGCATAAACTTACCAGTTAGCGGCTTCAAAACACCCCATAGGCTAGGGTGTATGCGCGACAAGACATAAAAGAAAGTAAAGGCGGGCTGTGAGGCGCTCAGGGGAATCTGTACCCCTAGATTCTGGGCCGCCCGTTGCGCCTGCCGCAGGCGGCGCTCGGAAAAGGACGCCAGTCGCACCCGTTCTACTGCACCGGCAGCTACCAGCACCCGCACAACCTCGGCCGCCGAACCGGCGTCCTTCAGGTCAATGTTGAAGCGGGTCTCGGGGAAGGCCTCAAGCATGTCGCGCAGGCGAGGAATCCGGCCACCGCCCACCAGGTTCAGCTCACGGAGCTGCTCCCAGGGCATCTCAGCTACCCGGCCGGGGCGACCCACCAGCCGGTTGAGGGTGGGGTCGTGAAAGACCAGAACCTGGCCGTCCGCGGTGGTATTCACATCGGTCTCGAGCCAGTGCGCTCCGGCAGCCAGGGCGCTACGGAAGGCACCCTCGGTGTTTTCAGCCTGCCCCTCAGCCAGCCCCCGGTGGGCATAAATCTGGGTGTGGGCAGGTGAAGACAATGAAAATGCGTGTGAAGGCATAAGAACCAGTATATTACCGGTCAGTAACTTAGGCCTGGCGACCCTCGCGTTCAGTCAGCATGCGCTCGATAATCTGGGCAACGCCGTCCTCTTCAAACCCCGGGCAGATACGCCCCACCCGGTCTTTGAGTTCCGGCAGGCCCGAGGCCATCACATAGCCGTGGCCAGCCCAGTCCAGCATCTCAAAGTCATTGGGCATATCACCAAAAGCCGCCACCTCATCGGGGGCAATGCCCAGGGACTGGGCAAAATCTGCCAGCACCCGCCCCTTATTCAACCCCCGCTGGGCAACCTCGACCAGGGGCTGGTAGGGGGCTGACCTGGTTACAGAGGCCCGCTCCCCCACCACTTCTTGAACCTGTACCAGCAGGTCAGACGGAACAGCGCCTCCCTGGAAAAGCAGGTACTTCACAACCTCCGCACGGGGCGCCAGAATCTGGCTCAGGGGTCCCTCCACCATCTTGCTCGTGTCTTCCTGAACATGGGGTTCATAGGTGCCCTGCACATAGACGTGTTCCAGGGTCTCAGCGATATAGAGAGCACCGGGGAATGCCTCTTCTAGATCGGCGTGCAGGGCCTGTACCTCGCTCCCGCTCATGGTGCGGGTGGCGACCACCTGCGAGCGGGCGATATCGTAGGTCACCGCGCCGTTTGAGCAGAAGGCAAAGGAATTCTCGCCGTTCCACTCCTGCCCCAGTTGCGCTAGCACGGGTTCCATCCAGCGCAGCGGGCGGCCGGTCACAAAGACAATACGGACGCCAGCATCCGCCGCCGCGTGCAGGGCTTGCAGGGTGCGGGGGCGGAACCTGAAGTCACTGCCGATAAGGGTGCCGTCCAGGTCGCTGGCAATCAGTTTAATCATGCTTTACATTCTAGAGGCTTGCTAGGAAGATTCCGCAGACTCACGCTTGCTGCCGACCCTCTCACTGGTTCGCTGACGCTCACAAGCGATTCACGCCAGCCACCGAGCCAGCAGCTTCGCTGTGAGTCTGCTTCATCTATCTTTAGGCAAGCCCTCTAGTTCTCTTCTTCATAGGTGGCAGTCAAGAAGGCCCGGGCGATGCCGTGGAAGAAGAGGTTGAAGTTAACCACGGCGGGGCTGGCGTTTTCGTCGATGTCGAGTTTTTCCACGTCAACGGCGGTGACACAGAAGATGTAGCGGTGGGGGCCGTGGCCTGTGGGAGGGGCAGCGCCGATGAAGGCGCGGGTGCCACCGTCATTGAGATGCCCCAGAGCTCCCTCGGGTAGGTTCTCGGCTGCACCGGTGGCAAGTTCGGTGACTGAGGCGGGGATGTTTGAGGCCGTCCAGTGCCAGAAACCTGAGGGGGCGGGTGCGTCCGGGTCGAAGCAGGTGACTACAAAGGACTTGGTTTCTTCTGGGAAGCCGCTCCAGGAGAGCTGGGGTGAGACGTCCTCACCACCTGCACCCATGATGCCGGAAACCTGGGCGCGGGGCAGGGTCTCACCTTCGCTGATATCAGCGGACGTCAGCGTAAAGGTGGGTAGGTCGGGCAGGTCTGCGTAGGGTTCGTGGTTGAGCATGGGGGCTTCATCCTCCTTGATTGGCTGTGACCATGCACTACCCAGTCTACTAACTATCACCCCTGCCGAAAAGGGACCTGAAAATCAAAAAAGGACCGCGTATTATGCGGTCCCCTTGGGGAGAAGCAGAACTAGCTCTCGGGGTAGAGCACGGCGTTCAGCTCATCGCGGGTGGGCGGGTTCGCCCCCTCACGGGAGACGGTGATACCGGCGGCAACTGCTGCGAAGGCCAGGATTTCCTTGAGGTCGTCCTTGCTCAGCAGCTCGATAGCTGCACGGGCGCCCCTACCTTCAATACCGCGGTCCAAGAGGGCAGCGATGAGAGCTGCCATGAGGGAATCACCTGCACCCACGGTGTCGGCGACCTCTACCCGGTAGGCGGGCAGGGCGATGCCGTCGGGTGACGTCTTGCGGGTAATCGCCCAGGGGCCCATCTCACCGCGGGTTACGACCACCAGGGAAGCCCCCAGGTCAAGCCAGGCCTGAGCGGATTCTTCAAGAGTACGGCCCGGGTAGAGCCAGAGCAGGTCTTCGTCAGAAGCCTTAACTACGTCGGCCTGGCACACGATGCCCTCGGCCCAGGTGCGGGCCTCTGCTGCATCGGGAACAATAGAAGGGCGGCAGTTGGGATCGTAAGAGATCAGCGCGTGGGGTGCTGCCTGCTTGATGGTTTCCAGGACGGCGGTAGCCCCGGGTTCGAGCATAGCGCCGATAGAGCCCACGTGTACGGCGGTGGCGGTCTTGCCGACCTCCTCAAGAGCAGACTGGGCAGCATCGAGAGACCAGTCGATGTCGAACTCGTAGTCAGCAGCGCCGGTTTCACCGATGGTGGCCTGGGCTACCGAGGTCTTCTTGGCGTCCGCTCCTACCGGCAGCAGGACGCCCGAGGCGCGCAGGTGGGCGTCGATAAGTTCACCGTAGGCATCCTTGCCGTAGCGGCCAATAAACTGGGCCTGGTGGCCCAGACGGGAAACGCCAACGGCAACGTTCATGGGGGAACCGCCGGGGTGGGCGTGGGATTCTACGCCGGGGCGCTGGACAACATCTACGAGGGCTTCGCCTATGACAGTGAGCATGCCCTTATTTTACCGGTTGTGGCCCTAGCCTCAGAGAAGTTTCGCGTCACAAACTCCACATGTGAGACAACAAACTATAAGCTTAGGTCTGTAGTGCCCACCAGCCTCTTGCCTGCCCGTACAGAGCATGGGGTGGGGGCCGCCAGTCACAAACTACCAGCGCACCGCCGCGCTGCTAACCGATGAGTTCAATGACGCTACTCATCGAGGAAGAGGTCAACACTATGACTATTTCTGCCGACAATGCTCACGAGCAGTGGCTTGCCTCTGAGGCTGAAGCCGAGGCTATGATTCCCCTGATTGGCAAGCTGAACCGAGAGAACAATGTGGTTGTCTCTATTCACGGTCACAGCCTGATCAACAAGTCTGTTATTCAGATTTTGAAGGCTCACCGTTTTGCTCGTCAGATTGATGACGTTGAGCTCAACCCGGCCGATTCTCTGAAGATCCTTGAGATTGTCAGCACCCTCGACCTGGGTGCCTGCTCGCTGGGTCTGGCTAGCCTGCAGCGCAAGTTTGAGGCATCTGGCGCGAGCGACCTTGAGGCCTTCCTGCGCGAAGAACTGGCTCCCGTGGTCGGTAAGAAGGGGCAGATTGAGGCTGCTTCCCAGGACGTCGTGCTCTATGGCTTCGGTCGTATCGGCCGCCTGCTGGCTCGTATCCTGTTGGAGCGCTCCACCGGTCCCGGCCCCAAGCTCCGCGCGGTTGTTGTTCGTAAGAATACTGATAACGACCTCTACAAGCGTGCCTCCCTGCTACGCCGCGATTCGGTTCACGGCGCTTTCAAGGGCACCATCCGCGTGGACGAAGAGAACTCCACCATCATCGCCAACGGCACCCCCATCAAGTTCATTTACGCTTCCGACCCGGCTGAGGTTGATTACACTGCCCACGGCATCGACAAGGCTATCGTGGTTGATAACACCGGCCGCTGGCGTGACAAGGACGGCCTCTCCCGCCACCTGCAGGCCAAGGGGGCTGCGCGCGTCCTGCTCACCGCTCCCGGTAAGGGCGTCAAGAACATCGTCTGCGGCGTCAACGACGACATCATCGAAGATAGCGATACCGTCCTGTCAGCAGCCTCCTGCACCACCAACGCCATTACCCCCGTACTGGCCGTCATGGACGAGGTCTTCGGGGTCAAGCGCGGCCACGTTGAGACCGTCCACTCCTTTACCAATGACCAGAACCTGATTGATAACTTCCACAAAGGAGATCGTCGTGGCCGCTCCGCTGCCCTGAACATGGTCATTACCGAAACCGGCGCCGCCAAGGCAGTGTCTAAGGCTCTGCCCCAGCTGGAGGGCAAGTTGACCGGTAACGCTATCCGCGTTCCCACCCCCGATGTCTCTATGGCTATTTTGAGCCTTCAGCTTGAGAAGCCCGTCGGCTCCAAGGAAGAGCTCAACAACCTGCTGCGCGAGCGCTCCCTGCGCTCTAACCTGCGCCGCCAGATTGACTACACCGACTCCCATGAGGTCGTTTCAACCGACTTCGTTGGCTCCCGCGCCGCCGGTGTCGTGGACGGCCTGGCCACCATCACCTCCGGTGACGATAACGCTATTCTCTACGTCTGGTACGACAACGAGTTCGGCTACTCCTGCCAGGTAATTCGTGTGCTTGAGACCATGATCGGCGGCAAGCTGCAGAGCTTCCCCGCAGCGGCCTAAGAGGCCTGAGGGCGCGGACGCCCGCGCAAAAGTAGGTGCCCTCGGCTAGTTATGCCGGGGGCACCTACTTTTTAGGGGTTGGGGCGGAGGCTGCCGCCTTACGCGAAGTTCTCACTCACCCAGTCCCCTGCCGCGGTGGCGGGGGCTGCTTTTTCTGCGCCGGAGACGCGCGTGTTCAGTTCAATCAGGGTCTCGGTGGTGAGCAGAGCCGATACCTCATCGAGGACGCGGGCCGCAGCCACCGACACCTGGCGGGTGTTGATGACGGGCAGCACCTGCTGGGCCAGGATCATGTTTTTAGGGTCCTCAAGCACCACGAAGTTGTTGGCGGTGATGGCGGGGTCGGTGGAGAAGAGATCCACGATATCAACGGTGCCATCGGCCAGGGCAGCAACGGTAAGCGGGCCGCCGCCGTCGTTGATAGGTTCGAAGGAGGCCGGTGTGAAGCTATAGAGGCGCTCCAGGCCGGGTAGCCCGTAGCCTCGCTCAGCGAACTCCGGGAGTGCACCCAAGCTCACCTGGTTACTCAGGGCGGTCAGGTCATCCAGGCTGGTCAGACCGTGCTTTTCGGCTGTAGCGGCGGTAACTACTAGGGAGTCCTTGTTCTCAGCGCTCGAGGCCGCGAGAACACCTAGCTCGTCGGGCAGGGCTGCCGGGAGCGCCTGCACAATTTCTTGGGCAGTGACGGCTGCGGTTTCTGCATCGAAATAGAGCAGCAGGTTACCGGAGTAGTCGGGCACCACCGAGACTGTGCCCTCGCGCAGGGCACCGAGGTAGGCTTCGCGGGCGCCGATGGCGGGGCTGGTGGTGGCGTCTAGGCCGCGGGCGCGCAGGGCGGCAGCGTAGATTTCAGCAATGATTTGTGATTCGGTGAAGTCGGCCGAGCCCACGGTGATGGTGCCGGTGGCGCTTCCACTGCCAAAGGCGGTGGAGCCGTCAAGACCGCAGGCGGAAAGGCCGAGAGCCCCGGCGGCGAGTCCTGCCCCGGTGAAGAGGGAACGGCGAGTGAGGCGGGGTGAAGTCATGGGTGTTTACCTTAGTCCGGGGTAGGTGAGAGCCCGCTGAACGAGGGCAAGGAGGGCATCGACGAGAAGGGCCAGGGCGGCAACCAGCAGGACGGCTGCGACCATGCGGGGGTAGTCGCGCACAGCCAGCCCGTCGATAAGGTAGCGGCCCAGACCCCCAAGGTTGATGTAGGCAACCACGGTAACCGTGGCAATGACCTGGAGGGCAGCATTACGGATACCACCAAAAATCAGGGGCAGGGCTACGGGGATTTCCACCCGGGTAAGCACCTGCCAGCCTGTCATGCCCTGGGCGCGGGCGGCGTCCTTAGTCACCGGGTCAACAGCTGTGATACCGGCGTAGGTTCCCGCCAGAAGCGGAGCAAGGGCAAGAATCACCAGAGCCAGAGCGGGGGCGGTAAGACCCAGGCCCAGCCAGAGGGCAAAGAGGGTGAGCAGGCCCAGGGTGGGGAGGGCTCGCAGGGCACCGGTCAGGGCAACCACCAGGTTTTCCCCCTTACCGGTATGACCGACCCAGGCACCCAGCGGCAGGGCGATAGCCGCCGCTATCAGCAGCACCAGGCCGGAGTAGGCCAGGTGCTCGCCGAGACGCTGCCAGATACCGCCGGTACCCGCCCAGGCGCCGGGAGCGGTGAACCAGGCCCAGACGTCCTGAAAAATCATGAGGGGTTCCTCCAGCGGGTGAGCGAGGCGCCGGTCAGGGCCAGGAGGCGGTCAAGGGCGAGGGCAAGGACGAGGGTGAGTACGATTCCGGTAATAATTTCAGCCGGCAGGTCGCGGCGCAGCCCATCGGTGAAGAGAGTACCGAGGGACTGAATGCCGATCACTGCACCCACCGAGACCATGGAGATATTGGAGACCAGAGCAACGCGCAGGCCCGCAATCATCACCGGTAGTGAGAGCGGCAGTTCCACCTGCCAGAAGCGGCGCAGCGGGGTGTAGCCTACGGCGGTGGCCGCCTCCAGGGTGATGGGTGAGACCGATTCGAAGGCATCTACAGCGCTACGCACCATCATGGCTAGCACATAGACGGTCAGGGCCACGTAGACGTTGATCGGGGAAGTAATAGAAGTTCCCAGCACCAGGGGCATGAGCACGAAAAGCGCTAGTGAGGGCACGGTGTAGAGCAGGGACGCCCCGTTCACTACCGCCCCTTTACGCAGCCGTCCTGTGCGGGTATAGGCCTCGGTGGAGCGCCCGTCCGCCCGCCGCCCCAGGGCCAGGCGCGCCAGGGGTAGGGCAAGGACGAAGCCCACCAGCACAGGTATGACCGATTGCGCCAGATGCAGGGCGGTGAGGTGCCCGATATAGGGCAGGTTGGCTAGAAACCAGTTCATACGGACGCCCCGCCGTCGGACGGCGCGTCCGCAGGGTTCTCGCCGGAGTCGGCGCTCTCGGCACGGGCCCACGGAGCTTCTAGGCCGTAGCGCAGGTAGCGCTCCTGCCGGGTTGCTTCAAGCACGTTATCGGCCTCCAGCAGGCCCAGGGCCAGCCCCTGCTCGTCAACCGCCACACCCCAGCCGGAGGGGGACGACAGCACCGAATCCAGGGCATCACGCAGGGTTCCACCCCGCACGAAGAGGGAGCCGCCCGGCAGGTGCCTGCCGCCGGTGACCCAGCCGTCGGGGCGTCCGTCTGCTAGTCTCAGCTGCCAGCCCTCGGCCTCAGCTGCCTGCAGGGGGCGGACGGCCACGTTCCCCGCCCCGGCAAAGGTCAGGCGGCGCATGCCCCGGTCGCGCCCCACAAAAGAAGCAACATAATCACAGGCCGGGGCCCGCAAAATCTCTTCGGGGGTGCCGAACTGGGCGATAGTACCGCCGGGGGCAAAGACGGCGATGTAGTCCCCCAGGAGCACAGCCTCATCGATATCGTGGGTAACGAAGACGATGGTGCGTTGGAGCTTCTGCTGCAGGTCGAGAAGACTCTGTTGCAGGTCAGCCCGCACCACGGGGTCAATGGCGCTAAAGGGCTCGTCCATGAGCAAAATATCCGACTGCCCCGCCAAGGCTCGTGCCACACCCACCCGCTGGGCCTGACCACCCGATAGCTGGGCCGGGTACTTACTGGCAGATGCGCGGTCTAGGCCCACGGTATCGAGAAGTTCTAGGGCCTCGGCACGGGCCTGCTTCTTAGACACCCCTTTGAGACGGGGCACGGTAGTGATGTTATCGAGCACGCTCTGGTGGGGCATGAGCCCCGCCTGCTGCAGCACATAACCCATAGAGCGGCGCAGCTCGTGGGCTGGTCGAGAAGTGTTGGCTTCTCCCCGCACCAGAATCTCCCCGCCGGTATGTTCTACCATGCGGTTAATCATGCGCAGGGAGGTCGTTTTACCGCAGCCCGAGGGGCCCACAAAAACCGTGATGCTCCCCCGAGGAATACTGAGGTTAAGGTTGTCTACTACCACCGTGTCACCGTATTTCTTGGTGACAGACCGGAATTCAATAGCGGGGGCCGCTGCCATACATGCTCTTTCGTTTGAGGTGGGGCGGGTTTTGCTTCAGCAACCTAACGCCCACGAATCCCAGCCTATTCCAGGCAGTTCTTAAACAGCAAGTACCCTGTCATAAATGCAGATGCCCTGCTTAAAGTGACAGGCATCTGCACTTTTAAGGGGGCAGGTGGGTTGCTAGGCTAGTGACATGAAAATTGCTACCTGGAACGTGAACTCTATCCGTGCCCGCGCTGACCGCGTGGAAGACTGGCTAGAGCGCAGCGACGTAGACGTCCTAGCTATCCAAGAAACCAAGGCCACCGACGAGACCTTCCCCTACGAGATTTTTGAGTACTCGGGCTATGAGGTGGCCCATTTTGGGCTGTCACAGTGGAACGGGGTGGCGCTGGCCTCCCGGGTGGGGCTTGAGGACATTCAGCGCACCTTCACCAACCAGCCGGCTTTTGGCAAGCCGGGTGAGGACGCCGTCGTTGAGGCCCGCGCAATCGGGGCCACCTGCGGCGGGGTTCGGGTCTGGAGCCTCTACGTGCCCAACGGTCGCGGTATCGATGACCCACATATGCCCTATAAGCTGGCCTGGCTTGAGGAGCTCCGCAAGGACGCCGCCAGCTGGCTAGCGCAGGACCCCGCAGCCCAGTTCGCCCTGGTGGGAGACTTTAATATTGCCCCGCTCGATGAGGATGTATGGGATATCGACTTCTTTAGGGAAAACCAGATGACTCACGTGACCGAGCCTGAGCGGGCGGCCTTTAGGGCTTTTCTTAAAGAGCCTTTGGGGCTGGTTGATGTGGCTCGTGAGCATACCACCGTGCCCTACACCTACTGGGACTACACCAAGCTACGTTTCCCCAAGAACGAGGGGATGCGCATTGATTTTCAGCTCTACTCCCCCGTGCTGGCCCAGCGGGTTGTGGGCGCCGAAATTGACCGCGAAGAACGTAAGGGCAAGGGCGCTTCAG
>NZ_JBOEQD010000022.1:0-14148 GCF_050689125.1 Rothia sp. L_38
GACCCGGCCTCATCGTTTTAAACTGTGCGAGTGCGCGCCTAGAATGGGTGCTTATGCACTGGCTTATTCTGATTATTTCTGGCCTTTTCGAAGCTGTCTGGGCAACGGCCCTGGGTAAGTCTGAGGGCCTGACCCGTTTGACTCCCACCCTGGTCTTTATCGGGGGTCTGGTTCTCAGTATGGTGGGCCTGTCCTATGCTATGCGGGAGCTGCCCACCGGTACCGCTTATGCCGTGTGGGTGGGAATCGGCGCGACCGTCACCGTCCTCTACGCCATGGCGACCGGCACCGAGCCCGTTTCCTTGCTTAAGGTGCTCTTCCTGCTCATGATTGTGGCGGGTATTGTGGGGCTGAAGGTCACCTCTTAGAGAGGCAGGGGCATAATAGACCCATGAAGGTTTTACTCGCTGTCGATAAGTTCAAGGGCACGCTCACCGGTGCCCAGCTCACTGAGGCGCTTGCCGCCGGGTTAGAGGGGGCTGCCGGGTGCGAGATTATCACTTGCCCCATAGCGGACGGCGGTGACGGCACCGTAGATGCCGCCCTGGCCGCCGGCTACAGCGAGGTCATCTGCACCGTCACGGGCCCCTTTGCCGGCCAGCCGGTGACCGCCCGCTATGCCTACTCGCCAGTTGAGCGCACGGCCGTCCTTGAAATTGCTGAAGCGGGCGGCATTGCCCGCCTGCGCGAAGACCAGCTGGATACCTGGCGGGCCACTTCCTTTGGTGCCGGTGAGCTGATTCTGCACGCGGTGGGCGCGGGTGCGCGGACGCTCATTATCGGCCTGGGCGGGTCGGCCAGCACCGACGGGGGAGCGGGGCTTATGCAGGCGCTCGGTGTGATACTTCAGGACGCCGCAGGGCGCGACCTTGCCCCCGGTGGCGGGGCGCTGGGGCAGCTAGCTTCTGTTGATGTGACCGGGCTTGATGAGCGCCTAGCCGGGGTAGAGATCATTATGGCGAGCGACGTAACCAACCCGCTGTGTGGCCCGTCCGGTGCTGCTGCGGTCTATGGGCCCCAGAAGGGGGCTACCGAAGAGCAGGTGCCCCAGCTTGATCAGAACCTGCAAAAACTAGCCGATGCGGTAGAAGAAACCCTCAATGTTTCACGTGGAACATTTGCTACCGCGCCCGGTGCCGGTGCCGCCGGTGGCCTGGGGTTTACCTGCCTGTCGGTGCTCGGGGCCACCATGCGCCCCGGCGTGGAGGTCTGTTTCGAGCTCACCGGCTTCCACCGGGCCCTTGAGCAGGCAGACCTCGTCATTACCGGCGAAGGAAAGTTCGACGAACAAACCCTGCAGGGTAAGGGCCCGGCAGGGGTCGCGGCAGAAGCCTCCGCCCGCAACCTGCCGGTCATTGCCGTCTGCGGAATCAGCGAACTATCCTCCGACCAGGCCCGTGCCGCCGGGTTTACCGCCGTTTACTCGGTCGTGGGCGACACCCAAGTTACCCTGGAAGAATCCCTGGCCAACCCGCGTCCTTACCTCCACGAACTAGCGGACACCATCGCCAGCATCCACCTGCGCTAGACCCTTCCCCCCTGCCGTGGCGGGAGGCTACTTCTTCTTCCAATACCCCTTGGCATAGCCGTGCCCCTTGGGTACGCCCAACTCCCGCCGCGCCCAGATACGCACGGGATGAATAGACCCGGACTCACCGGCCAACCAGGTACACACCGACCCCTCCGGCAGGGGGTAGCCCATCACAGCCTCAGCCAATGCCCCGCGCCGGGCAGAATCCACCCAGACCACCTCAAAATTCTCAGGAGCAGCAATCACCTGCTGTGACGCCTCTCCGGGCACCTCAATCACGGCCACACCCCGGGCGCTCGCGGGCAGGCTCTCGATCCAGCGGGCCATACCGGGTAGGCCGCTTTCGTCCCCGGCTAGCAGGTAAAAGTCGTAGTCCTTGCTGATGGAGTACCCCGACTTCGCCCCCAGAAAATGCGCGCTATCGCCCACAGCAACGGTGCGGGCCCAGGTCGTCCCAGCCCCGTACTCGTGCAGCATGATGTTGATTTCCAGGGCCCCGGTGCGCTCGTCAAAGTTCCTGACCGTGTACTTGGCGGTGGTGGTTGGCTGGCTCCATCGCGCCTTGCCCTTCTCAAAGGTCGGCGCGGGCAGTACCTCCCCCTTCTTGCCGGTCACCAGGTAGATGTATTCACCCACCAGCCCCTGGGCCTCAACCCGCTTGCCGTCAGCAGGTTCGGCAACTACCCGCATGACGGTGGGCGTCAGGTGCCCCACCTCGGTCACCCGGTAGTGGGAGTAGCCGCCCCGGTACTTGCCCGACTTCATCGGCTGCGGGTAGGACGCTCCTGCCCCGTCGCGGGTGCCCCCGGCAGCTTGGGTGCGGGCTGGGGTCTGCACAGGGGAGGTGGCGGGTGTCGAACCCTGCCCGGCGGCGAGCGCCTTTTCCAGCTTCTCCACCCGCTTGAGCAGCTGCTTCTGCCCCTTCTTCAGGTACTTCACCTCGGCCTTGAGGCTCTTGAGCTGCTCCTTGGCGTCCTTGCCCTTGCTCTTTGTGCTGCCCACCGGCGTCCTTTCTCTGACTACGACCAGCCCCTCTTGGCGCTGGCCAGCTCAATCTCTAGTACTTAAGTACTCTAGCTAGAACCCATGCTACCGAGATAAAGTTAAGCCCATCACACCAATGCAGTTGTGACACCAAGGAGGCACCCATGACAGCTACCTTCACCCCAACCAGCTCCCTACTGGGAAAGGCTGCCTGCTGGCTGACCTGGGGCGGGTTCAGCCTAGCGACTTTCACGCTCATTGCCTGGTTTGCATCGTTAGGCTTTTACCAACCTGACCTGGCCCTTGTTTTTATCCTCATCCCCCTCGCAGGCTTTATAGGAATTGCCCTCTACAACCTCGGGCTGATTCTTGGCCTGGTTGCTATCTACCGGGGTCAGGCCAAGACGGCACTCCACTGGGGGCTCTGGCTCCCCATCGCATTGGTCGCCCTTCTCTTGCTCATCGCCTGGGTAGGGGCTCTTCTCTTACAAGGCTCGGCCCTGCACCCCTAGGAGAATCCCATGTCAGACATTACCCAACCCCACGTCACCGGTTTTCACACCGCCAACCCCCACAATGCTAGGTCGGCTACCATCCTGACGGCTACCGGTGCCGTCCTCATCCTGGCCCCCGTAGCGCACCTGCTCGCTATTCCCCTGGGCCTCTTAGGAGTGCCTGTCGCCAAAGACTGGGTTGAACTCAGCTATGACCCTTTCGGCACCAATATCCTTCTTGCCATTGTGGCTCTGGCCCCCGGCTACTTCTGCCTCCTCGCAGCCCTACGCCGCACCCCCTCCATACCCCGCCTTATCGCAGCAGCCACCGCTCCCACCCTGGTACTGCTCTATGCCCTCTTTGCCGTCTACTACTACCTCACCAGCATCTAGTCTCACAGCGAAGCGATATCGCTGGGAGCGCTCACAGGTGAGATGATAGAAGCTCACCATATTCTTGACTACCGAGGGGGCCGCCTTGTCTGAGAGCCAGTCTGAGTTCGTCCGTACACCGCCGCACGACGACACCGCCGAGCAGTCGGTACTGGGCGGCATGATGCTCTCCAAGGACGCCATTGCCGACGTCGTTGAGGTCATCGGCGGCGGCGCTGACTTCTACAAGCCCGCCCACGAAATGATCTATGAGGCCATCATCCACCTCTACGGGCACGGTGAACCGGCGGACGCCATCACCGTAGCCGACGAGCTAACCAAGCGCGGCGAACTGAACCGCGTGGGCGGGGCAGCCTACCTGCATTCCCTGATTGCGGGCGTCCCCACCGCCGCTAACGCCGGGTTCTACGCCGAAATCGTGGCTGAACGCGCCATGCTCCGCCGCCTGGTTGAGGCTGGCACCAAGATTGTGCAGCTGGGCTACTCCGGCGACGGCGAGGCTGAAGCCCTGGTCAACGCCGCCCAGGCCGAGATCTACGGGGTTTCTGCCAACAACACCAAGGAAGACTACGTCCCCCTCTCTGAGGCCATGAACAGCACGGTCGAAGAGATCGAGGCCAACGGCTCACGCGACGGCGGCATCCACGGCGTGCCCACCGGCTTCATCGAGTTCGACGAGCTCACCGCCGGCCTGCAAGCTGGCCAGATGATTGTAATCGCGGCGCGTCCGGCAATGGGTAAGGCGCTCGCCCTTGATACCCCCATCCCCACCCCCACAGGCTGGGCCACCATGGGCGATATCCGCGTGGGCGACACCGTTCTGGGTGCAGATGGTCACCCCACGACCGTCACGAACGCTACCGACGTGATGACCGGGCGTCCCTGCTTCAAGGTCATTTTTGATGACGGAACCGAGATTATCGCGGACGCCGAGCATCAGTGGCTCACCGAAACCCGCGCGTCCCGTCGGGCCCGCTCGTCAGCTCTGGCGGGTTCAGGTGGGGGGCGTGTGCGGACGTCTGTGGGCGCGCAGGTGCGCACCACCGCTGAGATTCGTGAGACGGTTCGCTGCGCGACGGCTGACCGTCGAGCCAACCACTCCATTGCTAACACCCGTCCGCTACAACTGCCTGAAGCTGACCTACTAGTCGCCCCTTACACCCTGGGAGTTTGGTTGGGTGATGACTCAACAGTCTTGACTCCGAGTGCTGAGAGCCTACGTACTCTGGGCGTTCTGAATAATAAGCACATTCCTATGCAGTACCTACGGGCCTCTGAAGCGCAGCGCCGAGCTTTGCTGGCAGGGCTGCTCGATAGCGACGGCACTGTTACAAACGCCGGGTGTATTCAGTTCACGGTGACGAACCGCCAGTTGGCACTTGATACCCAGGAGCTGGCGCTTTCTTTGGGGTACCGCACAGGTATGGCAACAAAAAAGGTCAAGGGCAGTAGCGAGGCTACGTCGACGGCCTACAAGCTGACTTTCTCTTCCTCTGATTCTGTTTTTGCTCTGTCTCGCAAGAAGCAAATGCACCGTGACCGCGATTCTCGTCCGACCGCTAAGCGAAGCTCTCGCTACATTGTTGCTGTGGAGCCTGTTGATTCTGTGCCGGTGCGCTGTATTGAGGTAGATAATGAGCAGCATCTTTTCTTGGCTTCTCGTGCTTTTGTGCCCACCCATAATTCGACGTTTGCCCTAGACATCGCCCGGTCTGCTGCCATTAAGCACGGTATGACCACGGTGTTCTTCTCGCTGGAAATGGGCCGCAATGAAATTGCTATGAAGATTCTGTCGGCTGAGGCTGGCATCAATCTGTCCGACCTGCGCAAGGGCAAGCTGGACGATGACCAGTGGGCCAAGATTGCTACCGCCATGGGCAAGATGGATTCGGCTCCGCTCTTTATCGACGATTCACCCAACATGACCCTGATGGAGATTCGCGCTAAGGCCCGCCGCCTGAAGCAGAAGAATAACCTCAAGCTGATTGTTCTGGACTACCTACAGCTGATGAGCTCGGGTAAGAAGGTTGAGTCGCGCCAGCAGGAAGTTTCTGAGTTCTCCCGTGCCCTCAAGCTGATGGCTAAGGAGCTTGAGGTGCCTCTGATTGCCCTCTCGCAGCTGAACCGTGGCTCTGAGCAGCGCACCGATAAGAAGCCGCAGGTGTCGGACCTTCGCGAGTCGGGCTGTCTGACTGCCGATACTCGTGTGCTTCGCTCTGATACGGGAGCTGAAACAACGATGGGCGAGCTTTTTGAGCAGGGTGCTCAGGACGTCCCGGTATGGTCCCTGGGGGACGACATGCGTTTCGTGGAGCGGCACCTGACTCACGTCTTTTCTACGGGCGTGAAACCTGTGTATCGTCTAACGCTAGCTTCGGGTAAGACCCTGCGCGCTACCGCCAATCACCCCTTCTTTACCTACACAGGTTGGAAGGGGCTGGGTGAGCTTGCAGTCGGCGATCGTTTGGGCGTACCCCGCCATGTTAACGGGCCATCTGCCCGGACGCACTGGAGCGACGAGCAGGTCATCGAAGCTGCTTCCACAGCACCTGTGCTGGGGGTTCCCTCTGAGGTATTTTCCTTACCGAAAGAGCAGATTCGCCTTTTTCTGCGCTCAGTGTTCTTAGGCGTACAGACTGTAGATTCATCGGTTACGGTAAATCTGCCTCGACCGGTTGCTGAGCAGGTAAGCCTTCTGCTTCTACGTTTTGGTATTTCAACGGTCGTTGAAGATGGTTCTCTGTCTGTGACTGAGTCGGATGATTTAGTCCGGTTTAGCTTTGAGATTCAAGAAATCGAGATTCCGGACGCCGGTGTTCCGCTGGGTAGGAATGAGCAGGTCTGGGGGCAGGTAGGTGATGTTTTGAGCGAGCCTACTCGAGTAGCTGATGCTCTTACATCTGCTGGCGTACGCACGAGTGCTCCTGTGCTGACTCAAGTAGCCAGCGTCCTTGATGCCGCTGAGCTCGACATGCTTGCGGTCAATGACCTTTTCTGGGACACTGTCACTTCTATCGAGTATGAGGGGGAAGAAGAGGTTTTCGACGCCACTGTGCTAGGGAACCACAACTTCATCGCCAACGGTATCACCGTTCATAACTCTATTGAACAGGATGCTGATATGGTCATTCTCTTGCACCGCGAGGATTACTACGAGAAGGAATCAACCCGCGCAGGCGAGGCGGACGTCATCGTCGCTAAGCACCGTAACGGCCCCACCAAGACTATCGCGGTCGCCTTCCAGGGCCACTACTCGCGCTTTGCCAACATGGTGCACGACTCTTACACCGGCACCGAGACCTTCTAGCCCCAGCCTAAAAATAAGCCCCCAGGAGCCGAGCCTCTCCTTAGAAGAGGCCGTCAAACAGCGACAGCTGCTCCTGGGGGTTCTTCTTTTTCGGCGCGGGCCGGGTCTTACGGGAGAGAGAATTCCCCTCAAGATAGCTCTGGACTGCCGGTGCGGTGCGTTCAGCCAGTTCATCGGTGCTGAGCGCGACAAGGTGGGGGAGCTGTAGAAGGTAGCGCCCCACGGCTAGCCCCAGAAGTTGGGTACCTAAGAGTTCTGCGGACGCCTCATCCAGGTTGGGTAGCAAAGGGCTAGCTGCGCTGTGCGTAAGGTGTCGTGCTAGAGCATCCTTGATGGTTGGGGTGGCATCAGTTGAGGCCAGCGCTGAACGCACGAGCGCTCTCAGAAGTGGGCCGGTCTCATCTGACTCCCACATCTGCAGGTAGGTAGTTACAAGGGTTACCCCCTGACTGTCGGCACCCGATGCTGGCAGGGCCGGAGCCTTCTCGGCGTGGTCTGCCATCTTATCGAGCAGGGCTAGAAAAAGTGCCTCTTTTGATCCAAAAAAATGCCGAACCAGGGCGGGGTCTACCTTGGCCTGGGAGGCGATAGCTCGAACGGATGCTCCCTCAAAGCCACGTTCAGCAAAAAGCGTTCTCGCGGCGTTGAGGATGTCCTCGCGCGAGCGGGTGCCGCCGCTGCGTCGTCCGCGGGGTGAGCTGGAAGGTGTAGAGTGCTGGGCTGCCATGTGCTCAGTCTACCCAAAAATTCCTCATTCGTAGATGAAATTCATCAGATGTAGAATAATATCCTCACCTGTTGAATTACCTAAGATGCTTCAATAGAAGTACCAACCCGCTCCAAGCACTCCACCTGTCACCACTCGAAAGAGCTCCCATGAACTTCCCTGTCCTGCATGAAACCCTGGTTGCGGCGTCCAATCCCGTCAATGCTGCCCCTATGGCCGCCTACATGCGCAATCAATTCCCCTTCCTGGGAATTAAAACCCCGCAGCGCCGGGAACTCATCAAACCCCTGCTGGCAGAGACCCGCGCCGAAGCTAAGACCACAGGAATTGATCGCACCTTCGTCGAGGCCTGCTGGCAGGCCCCGGAACGCGAGTTCCAGTACGCCGCACTCGACTACCTGCATGCCCTGCGCCGCTACCTTGAACCTGAAGACATCGACTGGCTACGCGAGCTCGTCGAAGAGAAAAGCTGGTGGGACACCGTTGACCGCCTCGACACCATGGTCGGTGAAATCCTCTGGCGCAACCCCAATGACGCCCTTATTCTCGACTGGGCACAGGACGCCAACCTGTGGGTGCGCCGCGTCGCTATCGACCACCAGCGCCCCCGCAAGGCCGAAACAAACACTGCCCTGCTCGAAGAAATCATCACCCTCAACTTTGGTTCTAGGGAGTTCTTTATTAATAAGGCCATCGGCTGGTCCCTGCGCGAGTATTCCAAGACCGACCCTGCCTGGGTTGCCGACTTCATTGCCCGCCACGGCACCCGCATGGCCCCGCTGAGTGTGCGTGAGGGCTCTAAACGCCTGAGCTAGCCTGCTCTTCGTGCGCCACCGGCGGTACCCTGGTGTTATGACTTCCTCACCTTCTTCACACCGCCCGTCCGCCGCCCCCGACGCCGGTCTGCTGGCCGGTAAGACCATCGCCGTGACTGCCTCTCGCCGTATTCAAGAGCAGGTTGCGGCCTTCGAACGGCAGGGTGCGCGCGTGCTGGTGGCACCCACCGTCCGCATCGTGCCGGTGGCAGATGACACCGAACTGCATGCGGCCACCGACCACATCCTTGCCCATCACCCCGACGTCCTGCTGGTCACTACCGGCTACGGCCTGAACGGCTGGTTTGATTCTGCCCGCGAGCGCGGCCTTGAGGAGCAGCTGCGGCAGGCTCTTGCGGGGGCTACGATTTTGGTGCGTGGCGCTAAGGGCCGGGGTGCGGTGCGTGGTTTGGGGTTTGAGGACGCTGGTATGGCGGTGCAGGAGCGTACGTCGGCTTTGGTGGATTTGGCGCTTGAGCGTGGTGTGGCTGGGTTGCATGTGGTGGTGCAGCAGCACGGGTCGCCGGATGCTGCTGAGGAGCGGCGTTTGGTGGATGCGGGGGCGCGGGTGACGGCTGTGGTGCCGCATAGGTGGGAGGCTCCTGAGCGTCCTGAGTTGGTGGATGAGTTGATTGATGCCCTGGTGAGCGATGAGCTGGATGCGGTGACGTTTACTGCTGCTCCTGCGGTGTCTGCCCTGTTTGAGGCGGCGTCGGCTCGCGGGGTGTTGCCGCAGGTGGTTGAGGCTTTTAAAGCGGGGACTATTGCTGCTGCTGTGGGGCCGGTGACGGCTGAGCCTCTTGAAGAGGTGGGTATTGTGCCTGTGGCTCCTGAGCGTTTCCGTCTGGGGGCGCTGGTGAAGGAGCTGACCGCGGCCCTTGCCGCTAGCAGGTAGACGACGAGAGGGGCTGGTGACTGTGTTTGAGCCGCCGCAGGGGTGGGGCCCTGCTCTGATTGAGTATTTGGGTATTGAGCCCTGGCGTATTCCGATTGTGATGCTCTCTGCCCTGGGTATTTACCTGACCTTTTTGGTGCTGGTGCGTATCTTTGGGGTGCGGGTGCTGAGCGGCTGGAACGGTTTTGATGCGGTCATCATCATTATGTTTGGCGCGGTGGCTGGCCGCGTGATTATCGGGCACCCGCCGACGCTGGCTTCGGGCATGGTGGGTCTGGGCACGCTCATGCTGCTGGAGAGTATCTTTGGTGCGATTCAGTCGGTCACCGGTATTCGGCATATCAACCACAAGCCCCGGGTGATTATGGCTCACGGCAAGTTTGTGGTGCGCCATTTGAAGCGCTCGCATCTGGCCCCGGCGGAGGTGTATGCGGCTCTGCGTAAGGCGGGTATTTCGCAGCTGAGTCAGGTGCAGTGCGTGGTGCTGGAGGCTACCGGCCAGCTGTCGATTGTGCGCGAGGGTGTACAGATTGACCCGCAGCTGCTGCGCGGAGTGGTGGGTGCCGATAAGGTGTTGAAGAAGCGGTGAGGACGCCCGGGGTAGAGCTAGCTCTACCTGGCAGGTGGGGTGCGGGTGAGGTAAGAGTAGAGACTGCCCCACTGTGCTTGGGGGTTTTGCGCGAAAGAATAGAAGCATGACAAGCACCGATTACACCCTGCATGACGCCGCACCTGCCGCACCTGCGGCAGGGAGCCAAGCACCGGCGTCCTTTGATACTGACCCCACTGACCAACCCAAGCCCGTCAAGAGCCTGTGGCGCCGTATGGCCAACCCCTTCTATATCTTTACTGCCGGCCCCTGGATTGCTTTTGCTGTGCTGGTGGCTCAGGGCATTGTTGCCTCCCTGGTGTCTGGCCTGGCCGCCTCTTTGATTGGGCTCCTGGTTCTGCCCTTCGTGGCGATTGGCTTCGGCGTGTATGAGCGCTGGCGTCTGGCTAAGACCGGTCACGGTGTCGTCGCCAACGGCCACGTGGACTACCCCAAGGCTGGTTTCTTTGAAGGTGCCCTTTTCCGCCTCAAAGAGATTGCCACCTGGCGCGAGGCCGGTTCCCTGGCTCTGACCACCGTCTGGGGCTGGCTCGCCGGTGTCGTCCTTTTCCTTCAGATCATGATGATCGGTGCCGCGGTTGCTGTTGCCTCCTACCTGTATACGGGCAGTAGGCTCTACCTCGACTGGCAGCACCTATCCCTTTACTCCCAGGGGGAACTGGACTACTACATCAACCGAGGTCTTCTCCCCTCAACCGGTCAGATTTTTGAGGTAGGCCCCCAGTACTGGTGGGTCTTCCTGGCAGCTATCCCCGTTCTGCTCATTATCTTCGCCTATGTCAACGGTCTGCTGGCTGCCACCGGTGGCAGCCTCTCCAAGCTCATTCTTTCTCCTCGCCCCGAGGAGCAGGAGCGTCAGCTGGCCCGTCTGACCGCTTCTCGGGCCACCATCGTTGACGCCTTCGAAGGGGAGCGCCGCCGTATCGAGCGCAACCTGCACGACGGCGTCCAGCAGGAACTGGTCAACCTCAACCTGCGCCTTGGCCTGGCCGAGATGGAAGCCAAGAACCTGGTTACTGATACCCAGGACGCCCGCGCCGCCGCCCTGCTCAATCACGTCACCGAGGCTCGCACCCAGCTTTCCCACGCCCAGCAGACCCTGCGCGACACCGTCCGCGGTATCTATCCGGCGGTGCTGGAAGACCACGGCCTCAAGGCTGCCCTGGAAGAGCTGGTACGCCATAGCGTCCTGCCGGTTCACCTGACCTACGACGCCCCCGCCCGCCTGCCGCGCGATATCGAGCGCACCGCCTACTACACCGTCAACGAGGCCCTGACCAACACCCTCAAGCACGCCCAGGCCCAGTTCGTCTCACTGTCAGCGTTTGTCGCCGGCGAGTCCCTGGTGGTCACGGTTGAGGACAACGGCATCGGCGGTGCTGACCCCGCCCGCGGCACCGGCCTCGCCGGTCTGGTAGAACGCGCAGCCGCCCTGGGTGGCACGGTGCAGGTGGATTCCCCTGCCGGTGGCCCCACCCGCCTGACCCTGGCCCTGCCCCTACCCAAGGGCTCAACAACCCTGTAGCGTTTCACGTGAAACGTTGTCACGAAAGGTGCCCCATGCGCATTATCCTCGCCGAAGATTCCGCCCTGCTCCGTCAGGGGCTGACGATGGTGCTAGGAGCGCTGGGGCACTCTGTGCTTGCAGAGGTTGAGGACGCCCCCTCCCTGCTCACTGCCGTCGAGGCGGCTATGGCGGGGGAGGGGGTCGACGCCGTCATTACCGATGTGCGTATGCCACCTACCCACACGTCCGACGGCCTGAAGGCAGCCCTGCAACTGCGCGAAACCTACCCGGGGCTGCCGATCGTGGTGCTCTCCCAGTACATCACCACCTCCTATGCCCGCGAGCTTTTCGCCCGCTCCGCGGCCGGGCTGGGCTACCTACTCAAAGACCGGGTGGGGGACGTCGAAGAATTCGCCCGTGCCCTCGACACCGTGGTGGCAGGCGGCACCGTCATTGACCCGGACGTCGTCCAGCACCTGCTCGGCGGCACCTCTAGCGGGCAGATACCCGGTACCCCGGCGGGTACTTCCGGCGCGGACGCCCCCACCCCCTCTTCCCACCCCGGGGCAGGGAGTAGCGGGGGAGCGTCCGCCCGTCAGCCCGGCCAGGCAGCGCACCCGGTAGGGGGCAAACTGGCCAGGCTTTCCCCGCGCGAGCTAGAAATTCTGCGGCTCATGGCCCAGGGGCGGTCAAACGCAGAGATCGAAGCTGAACTTTTCATATCCCCGGCAACCGTCGCCAAGCACGTGGGCAATATCTTCGACAAGCTCGACCTACCCGCCGATACCGGCAACCGCCGCGTCCGCGCGGTCTTGGCTTTTCTAGAGGGATAACTATTTATAAAAGGTGGAACAGGCTCACGCTCGCTGTCGACCCTCTCGCTGGTTCGCTAGCGCTCACAAGCGATTCACGCCAGCCCCGTGCCAACAGCTTCGCTGTGAGCCTGTTCCACCTTTGCCTTGTTAGTAACTCGTTCTATTTCTGAATCATGGCCTGCGCCAGCACCTCAAGGCCGCGGTGGGCCTGTTCCGTGCTGGGGGAGAGATTAGAAATCATTAGCTCGTCGGCCTGTACTGAATCAGCGAAGCGGGTGAGGTAGTCGCCTACCTGCTCCGAGGTGCCTACCGCGGTGTAGCGCAGCATATCCAGGATCTGCTGGCCCTGGGGTGAAGCGACCAGCATATCCAGCTCGTCGTCGCTCAGGTCGCGGTCATCTAGGCGCATCATGGACTTCACCCGCTGCCGGTGCGCAATCACCTGCTGGGCGCGGGCGTCCTCTTCTGTATCGGCGGCAATCACGTTAGCCGCAGCAATCACGTAGGGCTGCTCTAGTTGCTCTGAGGGGGTGAAGCGCTCGCGGTAGACCGCTATGGCCTGTTCCAGGTGAGTGGGGGCGAAGTGGGAGGCAAAGGCATAGGGCAGGCCCAGGGCACCAGCGAGGGAAGCGCCGAAGAGGGAGGAGCCCAGAATGTAGAGGGGCACATTGGTCCCTGCCCCCGGGGTGGCGTGGACGCCGGGCACACGGGTGTCCCCGCTCAGATAGCCTGCGAGTTCCTGGACGTCCTGGGGGAAGTTCTCTGCGTCCTGCGGGTCCCGGCGCAAGGCGGCGAGGGTGCGCATGTCGGTGCCGGGCGCCCGGCCCAGGCCCAGGTCGATGCGGTCGGGGTACATTTCGGCCAGGGTGCCGAATTGTTCTGCCACGGTGAGAGGGGAGTGGTTGGGCAGCATGACGCCGCCAGCTCCCAGTCGAATGGTTGAGGTCTGTGCACCAACGTGGGCAATAAGCACTGCCGGGGCTGCTGAGGCAATGCGCTGCATGTTGTGGTGTTCTGCGTACCAGATGCGTTCGTAGCCGAGCTTCTCTGCGTGCTGGGCTAGCGCTACAGAGCGTTTGAAGCTGTCTGCGGGGCGTTCACCCGGGAAAATCAGGGCAAAGTCGAGCAGGGATAGGGCTGGCATGGTGAATGTCCTTCTCTATATAGGGGTTGTGTACGCCTGGCATAACGGGCAGAGATGGGTGCAATATTCCTTGAAAAGGGGTCAGGGAGGGCGATTTGGGGGAGTTTTGAAGGTTTTTCAAAGAATTTTAGGTGTAGTAGGTCATAGATGTGAGCCATAGACCTGCCTCACTGACCGCCTATGACTAGGTGAAATATTCTCGACTAAGGTGGTTTTTGGGGTCAAAAAGGGGTGCATGGACGCCCGTGGGTGGTTTTTGGGGTCATTTTCGACTTGCGAAGTGTTTTGAACCTGCGTAAAGTATTACGAGTCGCCACGGCACAGGGGAAACCCGCCAAGCGACAAAACACCTAGTCACATAGCGAATTCAGGCCCAAGCCGGAGCCGAGAAACCTCACCTCAAACGAGTGAGATTTTGAAGTAATAAACCAGCCACAAGCCACTGTGAAACACAACACGGAACACCGAGTTGACACACAGAAAAGAAACGCGATAGACTAGACGAGTTGCCCAAACGGGTAACACGAAAAACTGAGAATGACCGATACGAAACACCGGCCAGCATCTGGCTAGGGTTGAGAATGCGGTTTGTTGCTTGAAAACTCAATAGCGTACCAATGTTATAAATAACATTCTTATCGTCCACACTACACACAAGTGTTCACACACGAACACACTGGTAGTGCGGAAATTGAACTGATACCAAATATTTATACAACATGTGAGAAACCAAGAGTTTCTTACAGAATTTGATAATCAATTGGTTTCAGATTCGTCAGCTCGAACCACACCACCCCGTGGTGAATGGTTCGCTAACAATCAGAGACCAGGATCATCAACTACTTCATTTTTTCAACGGAGAGTTTGATTCTGGCTCAGGACGAACGCTGGCGGCGTGCTTAACACATGCAAGTCGAACGATGAAA
>NZ_JBOEQD010000023.1:0-12755 GCF_050689125.1 Rothia sp. L_38
CTTAACTCAGGTGGTGCATCACTCAGACCGCGGCTCACAGTATGTTGCTGATGATTACACGCGTGAGCTGATCCAGCTGGGTGTTCAGTTGTCTGTAGGATCTACTGGAGATTCATACGATAATGCTCTGGCTGAGTCGGTGAATGGGGCTTATAAGGCTGAGCTGGTGCGTGGCCGGTTCTTTGGTTCGGTTGCTCAGTTGGAGGCTGCCACGGCGGGTTGGGTGAATTGGTGGAATCAGCGGCGGTTGCATGCGTCTCTTGGTTATCGGACTCCGCAGGAGGTGGTTGATGGTGCGTTAGTCGATGTTGCGTAAAGTATGTGAATCTATTGGGTGGTGAGTGTGACCGAAAGCCAGTACATATCACCCCACCAGTACGAGGGGACTGAACCCAACCATCAAAAGCAGGGCGAGCTACCGCCTTAATCTCTGGCTGGCGCATCACCGCACCCCAATAAAACCGGGTCGGCGGCTCCAAGCCCACGGTGTGCAGGTGGTCAGCGGTGAGCGGTTCACCGCTCAGCAACTTCTCAAGAGCCACAATCTTCACCTCACGGAACCAACGGGCAGCATAAGCATCAGCAACCGGCATTAGAGCACCTCCTGAACATCACCGGACGGCAGCGCGTCAAAAGCAGTTTTACAGTCAGGGCAAACAGCAGTCGCGGTATTCGAGCTAGGGGCTTGCAGCTGTTGAGCACGGTTAAAGCTCCACCCCTGTGCCCCCGTATCACCGCATAACGCAGGTCTGTCACCCTGCCCCTTGGGGACGTAGTGCAGCAGCTCAACCGCCCCCACAGCTACGGCATCTTCTAAGGACTCTGGAAGAACCACACCTATTTCTGGTTTCGCTTCAACCTCTGTGCGTAACCATTCAGTCAGCAGGGCGACAAGCTCGCGCACGTCCTCCACGGTGCCAGCATTCAGACCGGCAGCAACGTAGTATTCTGGTTCCGCTGCACCCAGTTTCCGGGTGATGCTCGCGGTGACGGTTTCCCCCTCAAGTACCCCGCGCTCCCAGAAAGCTAGGGTGTTGTCGCCCTGGTCGATATAGGGGCGGTACCCCATCAGGTCAGCCTTGGAAGATTTTGAACTGGTATCGTAGGTCATACGTGAACCTCTTTCTGTATCATCAGCAGAGCCGCAATTTTCCAGCGGTCTGTTCGGTGGTGGAAGCCCACCATGTAGGGGGCTTTCTGGTTTCGTGACCGGCTGTTGTAGCCGGTGTTTCTGCGAGCGCTCGCGGTGTGACTAGTCGGCAAACTTTCGACACCGTGGGCGCTCTTCTTTTTGTCCTCGTACTCTTCGAGTCTTGCTTTCCTTTCTGTTGGGCTGGCTTGGAGCCAGTCGTAATAATCGCGGGTGCGGGGTGGGGCTGGTCTACGCATCAGGCAGCGCCCTGAGAGTCCTGCATCTGCGCCCGCTCGTAGGCGAGCACATCTGAGAGGTAGAACCGCCAGCTGCGCCCAATACGGAAGCCTTTGGGCAGGTTGCCTTTCATGCGTAGGACGCGGATAGTGTGCAGCGATTTACCCCAGCGCTCTGCGAGGTCAGCATCAGCGAGGATAGGTTCACCGGCGGGAATCGCGGGGGAACCGCATGTAGGGGTGAGTGTCACCAAAACCTCCTTATGTTGATTTATGTATAGGCTTCAACGCCTATGTATCAATCATTGCACCCGATTTCTCGTGATGTCAATACCTGACAACAGGTTCATCGTGTGTGTATTATTTGAGCATGGATACCACCACAGAAATTACAAGCTCAGAGCGTGATGAGGCCGCGTTTCGTGAGTCAGTCATCAAGCTGCGGAAAGAAAAAGGTTGGTCACAAAACAGGCTCGCCAAAGAACTTCAGGACGCAGGGCTAACTGAATACAGGCAAGCAACCGTTGCCCGTCTAGAAAATGGTGAGCGAACGCTCAAACTAGGCGAATCGCGTGTAATTGCCGAAATCTTCGAGACTTCAGTAGAGGAAATGATTAGTCAACCTGGGCTTGCTGATTCCGCCAAAGCCTTCCGCGATATGCGCTCCCTCCAGAACGAAGCGAACAATAACCTAATCTCAGGGGTTGGGCGATACTTGGCAACAAGAGATTTAGCCCTAAGAAAGATAGTTGACTCGGCTCTCCCAAGTGATGCAGCTCTAGATGCTTCAGTAAACAGGGTGCTTGTTAAGTCGTATTTAGAAAGCTTAGAAGCCCTGAAAACAGTTACCAGAACGTCCCTGATGGAACTTGTCAGCGCTGGTATAGAAATATACCTAGAAATCGCTCATAAGGGATGTTTGGATTTAGCTCTCGAAGAAATCGAAAACACAGACCTTAAAAAATTGGTTGCTGAAATTAAAAATTCAGAACACTACCTGAAGCTACTTCCAGAATCAGGCAGAGAATCATAATGGTACGCGCTCCCCTCCCCCTGGGCACACACGGCAACATCACCTACTACGAACAGGCTAACGGGCACTGGCAAGCCCGCGCCCGATACCGCGACTATGACGGCGTAACCCGCACCGTAAAACGCAACGGGCACACCAAAAACGCCGCCATGCTCAACCTCAAAACCCACCTAGCAGAACGCCGCCACGCCAGCGCAACCGCCCACCTCTCCCCCAACTCCACCCTTAAAGACCTCGCAGAAATCTGGTGGGAAGAGTTCCAGACCAAGGGCAAGGCAACCAGCACCCAACACCGCTACCGCTATGACCTAGACCGGCTCATACTCCCGGGCATCGGGCAACTCAAAATTAGAGAATGCACGGTAGGCACCCTCACCAGCTTTCTCAAAGCCGTAAGCCGCAACAACGGGCAGCAGACGGCGCGGGTGGTCAAGAACATTCTCAAGGGCATGTTCGATGTTGCCACAGCCTACGATGCAGCGCCCCGCAACCCCGTCAAAGATGTGACCCTCGCACCGCCCAAGAAGAAAGAGACAAAGGCTCTGGACTATATGGACGCGCTCAAGCTCAAGGGGCTGCTCACTGGTGAGGTGCGGGAAGTCTTGGAAATCATGTTGGGCACCGGGTGCCGTGTTAGCGAAGTGCTTGCCCTGCGGTGGAGGGACTTCGATTTTTCCGCCCCCTCCAAAGTCAGAGTAAGCATCAACGGCACCCTGACCCGTGACGAGAATGGGCACTACTACAGGCAAGACCACCCTAAGAACAAGCGGGCGCGGGCGGCTATTCTCCCGCCGTTCGTTGCACAGATGCTGATTAGGCGGCGTGATACTGAGATACCGGCTCACGCACGCACTACGGCATGGGCAGAGCCTGACATGTTCGTGTTCCCCTCGACTGCTGGCACTCTTCAAGACCCGAACAATTTTCGCCGTAAGTGGCGGGAGCAGGTTAAGGGAACTGATTATGAAGGCGTGACCCCTCACAATATCCGTTCTACGGTGGCGACATTCTTAAACGAAAATGCTGACCTCACCACAGCATCATTACAGCTGGGACATTCTGGCACTGAAATCACAGCACGCCATTATGTGAGACGTGAGGAACTAGCCCCGGACTCTACAGCCATTTTGGAGCTGTATGGGCGTGAGGTTCAGTCTTAAGTAAGAATCTGAAAACGTGCCCAAAACGTGCCCGTCTGACCTATAAAAAAGAAGCCCCTCACCTGTTTTACCAGGTGAGGGGCTTGTTTTGTAGGGCCTGCGGGGCTTGAACCCGCGACCAAGGGATTATGAGTCCCCTGCTCTGACCAGCTGAGCTAAGGCCCCACAGCGCCAGGTTCTAGCGAACTGACACTGTCTCTAAGAATACCCAAAAGGGCAGATGAAGCCAAACCACGGACGTCCGTGCAAGAGAGGCAGAACCTATCTAGCCTGGCCTTGAGCTAAGAATTGGTCGTAGAGCTCATTGGAGCGATAGAGGGATTCGAAAGTCTCCCAGGTTTTCTCAGCGGCATGACGGGCTACCATCTGGTGGGAGCACTCCCCCATGGCCTTGCGCTCTTCAGCGGGCAAGCTCAAGATATCAGCTAGCCGAGCAGCCAGCTCAACGGTATCACCCGGTGTAAAAAGGTAACCGTTGTTTCCCGGGTCCACCAGGTGAGGTAGAGCCAGGGCGTTAGCTAACACCACCGGTTTTGAGGCGCTCATAGCTTCGAGGGTCACAAGCGACTGCAGCTCGGCAGTACCGGGCTGGCAGAATACGTCGGCCCGTAAGTAACCGGCGCGAAGTTCCTCATCGGACACGTACCCCAAGAAACGCACCCGGTCAGCCACACCGCATTCTGCGGCCTTGGCCTGCAAATCAGAAAGAATCTCGCCGGTTCCAGCAATCTCAAGTACAGTCTTCTGCCTTAACTCAGCAGGAAGAAGCGAAAAACCCTCAATGAGCACATCGATATTCTTCTCTACGGCCAGGCGCCCGGCAAAGAAAATACTCAACTCGTCAGCAGCTTTATCGATCACTTCGCCCGGGGCAAGTTCATAATCAGAGCTTTGAATACCGTTTGATACCGGCATAACCGGCCGGCGGAACTTACCGGCGCTTTCCATAGCATCAGCACCGATCTGGGTGGGGGTAGTCACCACAGCAGCCCGGTTGAGCACCCGGCGCATATCAACCCACGACGTCTTAACCACCAGCTCATTACCAGCCTTACCGAACGGTAAGAAGGGGGTGATGTTTTCGGGCATCACGTGGTTTGTAGCAACAACGCGCACACCGCGCTTGGCACCCACACGGGCCAGCACCCGCCCAATGATGTAATGGCACTGAATATGAATAACGTCGGGCTGAATCTCCTGCACCAGACGATCAGCCTCAGCGTAAATCTCCCAGGGAAAGTTCAGGCGCATGTAGGGGTGAGTAATCACCTTGTGGGAGCGCATACGGTGCTCCACGATGCCGTCCACCGTATGACGGCTGGTCACGCCTTTCTCCTGCTTGGGAGCCATCACGTGCACGGTATGGCCGCGTTCGGCCAGAGCGTGGGCGAGACGGGATGAGAACTGAGCGGCCCCATTGATATCGGGCGGGTAAGTATCGGCGCCAATGAGGACGGTCAGAGGCTTATCAGCCATACAGGGGTCCTTTCGAGGTCTCTTCGTTCGGTACCCCACTGACCTTACCGGGTTTTTGGGGCCCGCGCATCAGCCGCGCAGCGGAGTTCGCCTGCCCCCGGCGTCCGCTCTTTCTCTGGGCAGTAAAAAGCCCGCCCCGGCAAGTGGTGCCGGGGCGGGCGTGAGCGCAAGGACGCTTGTGCCGCCTCATCTGAGGCAGGGCGGGTCTTACTTGCGGCGGCTAATGAGCTTGCCGAGGAAGACGAAGAAGGCTCCCAGGGAAGCTGCCAGGGTTGCAAAGGACTTCCAGTGGGCCTGCAGGGTCTCGGGGTTCGAGGCGTTTGCGGCCAGCTTCTTACCGCCGTCAACGGCGGTAGCAGGAGCGTTCTTTGCGGAGGTCTTGGCGTTCTGCACTAGGCCCTGGGCGCCTGCCTGCACGTCGCGTGTGTAGGTCTCGATGTCGTCGCGCAGGGTCTTGAGGTGCTCTCGACGCTGTTTGGTGCGCTGCAAGAGCTGTTCCTTGCTGGGGGCAGGGGTAGCGGGGGTCTGCTGCTCGCCGCTGTCCTTCTTGTCGTCGGTCTTCTGCTCGGCCTTCTTGGCCTCTGCCTTCTCTGCCTGCTCGCGCTTGAGACGCTTTGAGGTCATGGCGGAGCCTTCCTTCAGAACACCCAGGTCGTAGAGCAGACCGAAAATGGCTGATTCAGGCTTGAAGGGCAGCTGAGCCTTAATCATCTTGAAGCCCACGAAGCCAGCAATAGCGGCCAGGAGCAGGAAGAGGACGAACAGAACCAGGGCTGCCGCCCAGTTGGGCATGATAGCTGCCAGGCCAACGTAGGCCAGGATAACCAGGGCGATTGCCATGAAGAGGGCAAAGACCAGGGCTACTGCTGCAACAGCGGCGCCCTTACCCAGGGCGATGCCCTTCTCCTTGACCTCAATCTTAGCAATCTGGATTTCGTCTTTGAGCTGCTTAGGGGCCAGGTTGGTGAGCACCTTGCCTGCGTCAGCCACGTTCGTAACGCTAGCTTTGATGTTGTTGAAGCCAGCGCGCAGACCCTGGGCTCGGCGTGAGCCGTTCAGGTCGTTGGGAGTGGTCATGTGCCACCTCTCTATATGTCGATAAGCGTGCTTGCGTATTACGTGTACCAAATAGTAAGTTTACCGGCTTTTAAGGGCTTGTGGCGACTGCGCCCCGATTTGTGATGCGATTATTGGCTCTTAGTCTTGCGCTGCTTCGAGATGGGCCAGTGCAACCGCAAGATGCATTCGGACGCCCGTGATGAGGGCTTCATCATTAGCGTAGAAACGCGGTGAGTGATTGGGAGCAAAACCGCGCCCGCCATCAACAGGTTCTGGCATAGCACCCGAGCCGAACTTCACGTCCTGCACACCGAGCAGGGCATACATACCGGTGTACCGGTTAATGAACTCAGAGACGTCGTCGTACCCCAGTGACGCTGGCGCTGCAAAGACCTGATCCGGGTCTGCCGCTGCGCTTTCCAAAGCAGGGCGCAAGACTTCAACCGTTTCGGGCGCGTTAACCACACCCGGAATTTGCTGCAAGAACTCAACGGTAGCTGTACAGTCATAGGCTTCTGCAATGTGGGTAGCTGTACGGGAAATCTTAGTGTTGACGGTGTCCATCAGTCCGTCTTTTAGACAGCGCACGGTGCCCCAGAGGGTTACTTTTTCGCCGATGATGTTGAAACGCCCCTGATCTTCAACATGTCCAATGGAAATAGTAAACGCGTCTTTAGCATCTATCTGGCGGTAGATTTGCCCCATGGCGCTGATGATGTCCGCAGCCGCTGGCATCGGATCTCGCCCCGCCCACGGCGATGAACCGTGCACCTGCTCACCGCACACAGTTATCTTGACCATTTCAGATGAAGCGTGCTGCACACCCGAGGCCCATCCCACATAGCCACTTGGTGCAGGAATCACATGCATACCAAAGGCCAGAGTTGGCTGGGGGTCGAGTGAGTCAAAAGCCTCATCAGCTAGCATGTAGGCAGCGCCGCCCTCTTCTTCCACGGGGGCACCCTCTTCAGCTGGCTGGAAAACGAAGTAGATGGTTCCGGCGAGTTCCTCCCGATGCGCTGTGAAGGCACGCGCTGCGCCCAACAGCATGGCGACGTGGCAGTCGTGACCGCAGGCATGGGCAACGGGGAAGGGACCACCGGGGTATTTTTCATCTACTGCTTCAGAGGCATAGGGCAGATCGGTTTCTTCTTTAACGGGCAGGCCGTCCATGTCCGCCCGTAATAGAACAGCCTTTTCTGAGGGGGCACCCCCTCGCAGGGTGGCGATGATTCCGGTTCCGCCGATGTTCTGCTGAATGTCAGTATCTGCGAAGCCCATATCCTTGAGGCGTTCAACAATGTAAGCCGCTGTTTTGGTCTCGCGGTTTGAAAGCTCTGGGTGCTGGTGAAGGTGGTGACGCCAGGTGATGACGTCTTTTTCGTTTCGAGCGGCGGTGGCGTAGAGGTCGTTTAGAAGGTGCTGGTCAGACATTTCTTATTCCTTCATCTATAAACTATGGAACAGTTCACATGCTACGCCTCTTCAGGCAAAGCCACCACCCTGAGTGAACAGAAGACAAGACTTCAGCAAGTGTGGCATTGATTCCCAAATGTAACAGTGGCGTCACCACATAAGGCAGCCAGTACCACAGATGGAGAGCCTAAGCATACAAAAAAGCCCGGCCATAAGACCGGGCTTTCTATTTGCTCCCCCGACTGGACTCGAACCAGTAACCCTTCGATTAACAGTCGAATGCTCTGCCAATTGAGCTACGGGGGAATGTTGTTCGCTTTGTTTCCATCGCTGCAACGAGTAATAACTCTACACAGAGTTTTTGTCGCGCGCAAATCGAGAATGAGTTACCTCAATCACACACTAGTCTTGGCCTTGCATTTTGCTGCGGCGGCGGAGTTCGAGGGTGAGGAGTTGCTGTTGGATGTCTCGGTAGGCTTGGGCATCGCTCTGGGGTGAGAGGCGTTGGAGCTGCATGAGTAGGTCTGATTTTTGTCGGGTGATTTCTTGTTCGAAGAGTCGGTTGAGGATGTCTTGTGAGTAGCGCACCAGTTGGTCGTCGGTGCGGGCTGGGATGGGGGCGACGGTGAGTTCTGCGATGAGGGGGTGGACGGGCTCGGGTGCGTGGGCTCGCACAGTATTGACCCAGGTTGCGCCGGGTTCGGGGGCGATGGTGGAGGCAGCTCCAATGATGCCTTGGGCGATGCCGCTGTGGGCCCGGTAGCGGTAGTGTACGGTGGCGAGTTCCTGCCACTGTTCGAGGGAGAGGTATTGGGGGTATTGCAGCACGATTTCGAGGGCTTCGCGCTCAGTGCGGGCTGCGGGGTCACGCAGGTCGGGTAGGTCGTAGGGATCCTCAGCGGGGGCGGGGGTCTCTTCGGCAGCGGCGCGGGCGGCTCGTTCGGCTTCTGCAGCCTCTGCTCTTTGGCTGGCGGACGCTTGTGGGTTGGCTGCTGCGGCGCTCACGGCTCGTTGGACTTCGGCTGCGTCGAGCCCTAACTGCCCGGATATTTGCCGTACGTAGGCGGGGCGCAGGGCGGCGTCCTTGATTCCGGCGATGATGGGGGCGATGGCGCGCATGCCGCGCACGCGCCCTTCGAGGGTTCCCAGGTCGTAGTTGGCAAGTGTGGCGTCGATGGCGAATTCGAAGAGCGGACGCCGGGAGGCGATGAGGGAGCGTACGGCGGCGTCCCCGCGGGCTAGGCGCAGGTCGCAGGGGTCCATGCCGTCTTTGGCGACGGCGACGAAGGTTTGGGCGACGAACCTCTGGTCTTCTGAGAAAGCAGCCAGGGCTGCTTTCTGGCCGGCGGCATCCCCGTCGAAGGTGAAGATAACTTCGCCGCCGGTGCCGTCGTCGGAGATAAGACGACGGACGATTTTGATGTGGTCGGTGCCGAAGGCGGTGCCGCAGGTGGCTACGGCGGTGTCGATTCCGGCCAGCTGGGCGGCCATGACGTCGGTGTAGCCCTCGACCACCACAATCTGCTTCTTCTTGGCGATGGGGCGCTTGGCCAGATCTAGCCCGTAGAGCACCTGTGATTTTTTATAGAGGGGGGTTTCGGGGGTGTTGAGGTATTTGGGGCCCTGGTCGTCTTCGAAGAGGCGGCGGGCGCCGAAGCCGATGGTTTCGCCGGTGATATTGCGAATGGGCCAGATGATGCGGCCGCGGAAGCGGTCGTAGAGGCCGCGCTGACCTTCTGAGAACATGCCTGTCTCGCGTAGCTCCTCAGTGGTGAAGCCCTTGTTCATCAGGTATTTGAGCAGGTTGTCCCAGCCGCGCGGGGCAAAGCCGACCCCAAATTTTTGGGTGGCAGTCGGGTCAAAGCCACGGGCACCTAAGAACTTCTGAGCCTCCACTGCGGCGGGGGTGTAGAGGTTTTTTTGGAAGAACTCTGCGGCGATTTTGTGGGCATCGAGCAGGCGTTGGCGGCGTCCTACCTCTTCGCGGCTCATGCCGCTTCCTTGCTCGTAGTGAAGCTCGTAGCCGATGCGGGCAGCGAGTTTTTCGACGGTTTCGGTGAAGGAGGTGTGGTCCATTTCCATGAGGAAACTGATCACATCGCCCGATTCGCCACAGCCAAAGCAGTGGTAGGTGCCCATCTGGGGTCGCACGTGGAAGCTCGGGGTGCGTTCATCGTGGAAGGGGCACAGGCCCTTGAAAGAGCCGATGCCGGCGGATTTGAGGGTTACGTACCCTTCGATGATTTCGCGGATGTCGGTGCGGGAGCGCACCTCGTCAATGTCTTCTCGTTTGATTAAGCCTGCCACGGGTTCAATTTTAGTCTGGGCCGTCAAGCCGGTGGGTTTTGGCTTACCACAGCGGTTTATCTCCAACCGCCCAGTGGGTTCCTGTGATTCGTTTGAAGAGGGCGACCGCGGAGCGGTCGGTCAGGCAGGCGACCTGGTCAATTACCAGGCGCAGGCGGGCGGCGTCATCGTTACGGCCAAGTTCTTGCAGGTCTGCGGCAAAAACCGGGTCGAGGTAGCCGGGGTTATCGAAGAGGGCGTGGACTAGAAATTCGAGGATTTCCTGTTGGTTCCCGTCGGTTGTCTGGGCGGCTGCTGCGTCGCGCGGAGCCATGACGAAAGCGGTAGCGATGCCCTTGAGCACGGCGATTTCATGTTCGGTTTCTTCGGGTACGACCAGCTGGGCCCGGTAGCGGGTGAGCGGTTCATCCCCGTAGACATCGCGGGTTGCCAGCATAGCACTGGCAGCAAAACGCCCAATGAGTTTGGAGGTCAGGGCCTTGAAGGAGGCCATCGAGGAGCGGGTGCCTCGCATGTAGGGAACCCAGCGGTTGAGGTTCTCTAACCGGGTCAGGGCCTGATTGAGGGTGGCGTCCTCAACCCCGGGCAGGTACCAGAGGCGGGTTTTGTCGAAAACCTGCTGGCGGGCGTCCGCATTTTTTAGCTCATCAAGCTGCACGTGCCCGCCGAAGACGGCGTCCTCGACGTCGTGCACAGAATATGAGATGTCATCGGCAAGGTCCATAACCTGGGCTTCGATGCACTTTTGAGTCGGTGCGGCACCGGCTTCAGCGGCCCCGGCGCGGAGCCACTCGAAGACGGGTAGGTCATCGGCATAGACACCAAATTTGCGGTTAGGTTTACCATCGGTGCGGACGGGGGCCTGAGCGCGAGTCCAGGGGTACTTGCAGGTTGCATCCAGGGACGCCCGGGTGAGGTTCAGCCCCGCCGACCCGCCGTCGTGTCTAATCACCTTGGGTTCTAGCCGGGTGAGCAGGCGCAGGGTCTGGGCGTTGCCTTCAAAACCACCGGCATCCGCTGCTAGTCGGTCGAGAGCTGTTTCACCGTTGTGCCCAAAGGGCGGGTGGCCCAGGTCGTGGGAGAGGCAGGCGGTATCGACCACATCGGGGTCGCAGCCCAGCATACGCCCCAGCTCGCGGCCAATCTGGGCAACTTCCAGGGAGTGGGTCAGGCGGGTACGCACGAAGTCGTCGGTATCGGGATCAACCACCTGGGTTTTGGCACCGAGACGGCGCAGGGCCGAGGAGTGCAGCACGCGAGCGCGGTCGCGTTCAAAGGGTGAGCGGTAGACGAACTTGTGGTGTTCGGGAACCCAGCGTTCGGCGTCCGCTGCGCTGTAGCCGGGGGTGGGGGCCTGTTCGGGGGTGAAGGTGCTGCTCATGTTTCTCGTCTTTTCTCTGCCGGTTCAATCTAGGCCTAGGATTCCAGTTTAGAGGTCATCGCCCTGGTCGAGGCCGTATTCGGCGGGCCAGGTAACCTCGCCTGAGATAGGCGGGTAGTCGGGGGTGAGGTTAACGAGTTGCAGGGCTTCTGCCAGGGCGGTGGGTTCGATTCCGTCGATGACTGCGCGCACCCCGTGTCGGGCTGCCGGCACGAAATCGAAGCGGCTGTAGTAGGTGGGTTCTCCGAGCACCAGCAGGCTGGTGGGTGCATTGCTGATGTGGGCGGACGCGCGTGCGCGCGCCAGCGCTTCAAAGGTAAGGGCGGTGCCCACTCCCCTGCCCTGATAGTCGGGGTGGACGGCCAGCGGCGCAAGGGCATAGGCGGGCCAGGAGCCTACCCAGCAACGACTGATGAGAACGTAGCCGACGAGGGCACCGGTGGTGGCGTCACGGGCGGTGAGGGAGATTCCCGGCTCCCAGGCGTTGGGGTTGCCGCGCAGGGCATCGACCAGGTCGGCCTCGTAGCTGGTCTCAAAGGCAGCCAGGAGCAGGTCACGAATTTCTGCGGTATCAGCCGGGGTTTCAGGGCTCAGGGTATGGGTGTGCATGTTTTTAAGTCTAGAGGGTGCACCCAGCTCAGTGGGGCGGACGCCGCCTCCTCTCTTCCTGCCCAGAGGCAGGGAAGCGGGGTGCAGCGTCCGCCCACCCCTACCCTTCACAAACCCAGTGCCCATAAGAATCGCGCAGGGCCCACGCCGCTCGTGGGCCCTGCGCGATTCTGGTAAGCACTGTTTACTGGGGCAGCGGCTTCATGGATGCCAGGACGCGGTCAGGCAACATGTGCACACGCGGCGACAGATCTTGGGGTGGGTACGTAGGGTCGATACATTCACGCCAGTACTCGACGTGTTTTTCGTCCAACCAGTGCTCAGACTCAGTAACCTTCTGTTCCAAGCCGGCCTCCCCACGCACCGAATACCAGTACAGGTAATCGGTTCCGTCGAGTGTTTCAGCAAAGATTGTCTCAACATACATGTGCTCAGGCTCTAGTGTTTCTTTGACAGCCTCCATGTTCTCGTTGAGAAAAAACATCCACTCATCAACCTTGCGCCGTTTGCCAGGTTTAACCCGAAACCGGGTCAGTTCAATCTGCATACCGTAATTCTACCAAGGGCGTTTTGGACTTTATGATTACCTCTTCATCCGCGAATGTGCGTTATGCCCGCCTCGCGCCAGCATAAAGAGCGCAACAATAGCAACCGCTGTGACAAGCCCCCAAATTCCGGCAACAGTCCATGAAGCACCGGCAACGACCAAAGCAGGAATAAAGGTAACTGCCAGAATTTCATTCTGATTGAAAATTGAAAGTAAGGCATAGTCTTCGAGAGTGCGAGACTTAAGTTTCGGGTCAACAATACGCAATAGAGCAATGCCCTGAGCTAAAGCGCCTGTAGCCCATCCCCAGGTGAAAATTTGCTTCTCAAACCAGCCCTGGTCAAGCACACGAGGAGCCAGCACCAGCCCGAGTACCAGCAGAAGAACAAGACCCACTGA
>NZ_JBOEQD010000024.1:0-8182 GCF_050689125.1 Rothia sp. L_38
CCCGCACCGGCTCCAACTCCAATGCCACAACCCCATTAAGCTCCAGAACCGTCCGCATCAACACCACACTAAACTTCTTCCGAATCACCACAGGAGAAGCAGCAGCCAAATCACCAATCGACCGAATCCCCATCTTCTCCAGTTTTGCCGTCGTCCGAGAACCCACACCCCACACCTCAGACACCGGCAACCCACTAAACAAGGCCTCACGGCGCTCAGTTGGCAACAAATCCCAAACACACACCCCACCCAAAACCGGAACCTTCTTAGCCGTCTTATTAGCCAACTTCGCCAACGTCTTCGTCGAAGCAACACCCACACACACCGGCACTCCCACACGCCGCGCCAAATCACCCTTAATCTTCCGCGCCAGCACCACAGCCTCACCAGCAGACACAGGAGCCGTTAAAAAAGCCTCATCAATCGAATACTGCTCAAACTCAGCAGCCTGCTCCTGCAACACAGCCATCACCCGACTAGAAATATCCCCATACAACTCATAATTCGAGGACCTAGCAACCACTCCCTGCTCCCGAGCCCGCACCCGAATCTGAAACCACGGATCACCCATCGCATACCCCAAAGCCTTAGCCTCAGCCGACAAAGCAACAATGCAACCATCATTATTCGACAACACCACAACTGGCTTACCTTGCAAGGACGGATCAAGAATGCGCTCGCAAGATACATAGCAGGAGTTCAGAGACCGTGGCGTTGATTCTGGATACCGATGACGAGATTTTCATCGCGGCGGACGCCGCGGACATGGCGAAGCAGCTTGTCGGCCTCCTCTACGGCGGGTGAGGCACAGCAGAGCGTCGCTCCCGTGCCGAACGACGCCATCAAGATCATCTCCGGCCCCGCGAAGCTGGACGAGACGAAGGAGTGAGGACCATGTCCGACCAGAACATCAACATCAAGCTCGACCGCGGCGGCCCCGAGAACCACGCCTGGACGGTGCTGGGCACCCTGCTCGCCTGCGGCGCTGTCGGCATGGCCGCCTGGGCGATCTCCAACGCCGGAGCCCTGGACCTGGCTGCGACCGGCCTGTTTTTCTTCTTCATGCAGCTCATCTCGATGATGCTCAAGGCGGGGCTGATCGTCGTCCCGGAGAAGAACCGGAAGGACTTCGGCGAGACGCGCGGCCTGCTCAAGACCGCCTGGCGCGAGTTCCAGGGCCGCTCGCCCATCTGGCGGATGGCGCTGCTGGCGCTCGGCTTCACCGTCGGCTACATGATCTTCCGCTGGGGACTCTCGGTGGCGCTCGGCATCTTCAGCAACGTCTGGATCGCCGGAGCCGCCTCGGCGCTCATCGCGTCCTTCATCGTCGCGCCGCAGCTGTTCACGAACCTGGTCTCGAAGATGAAGACGAAGTCGGGCCTCCAGGTGAAGACGACCACTGGTACGCCCGATGCCGAGAGGGGTGACGTCTGATGACGAAGGCGGCGATCACGACCATCGGCGCAGCACTGCTGGCCGCCGCTGCTCTCGCGCTCAGCGGGTGCAGCTACCCCGGCGACGACGAGGACCGCGCCGCGTTCCATGCCGAAGCGCAGGATCCAGTCCCCTCGGCACCGGCTACCGAGCCTACCGAGCCGGAGACCCCGGCCGAGGAGACCGGCGACGAGAGCACCGAGGAAGGCGGCCAGGGCGAGAAGTCGGGCGCAACCGCGGACCTGGGCGTCGAGGACGGGCATGTCCAGTATCTCCGCGCGATCCAGAACTTCTCGCCCGCGCTTGAGCGCTGGGTGCTCGACGAGGAGGCGGGCGAGGTCACCTACGGGATCGTCAACTGCGCCGGCCAGACGAAGTCCGAGGGCGTCGCCACCCTCGAGCGGGTCGACGGCGGCGATGGAGCAGCGTTCGAGGCGACGTGGATCGGCAAGTCGCCGTTGGAGAACGTCGCGGCGGAATCGATACGCGTCGAGATCACCGAGGACACTTTGAAGAACTTCGCGGACGTTGCGACGTCCAGGACCGACATCGAGGCGAGCAACTTCGCTTCGATGTGCGCCGAGGTCGGCGAGACAGCCGCCGACTTCGTCTTCTGAGAATGACCACAAGAACGCCCCCAGATCTACTCCGGGACCTTCTCCGCGCGAGCAGGGTCGGACGCGACTCGGGAACAATGGTGCCGTGGCAGATTTCGACCTCCTCTGCGCGGCGCTTGTCTCCGCCCCGAAGACACCATCGAAGGTCTCGTCGCGGACGTTCCGAAGCTCCGGCACGACGAAGCCTGATCGTCGTCGTCCCGAGAAGATCTAGGCTCGTCCGGCGCGAAGGGCGATGAGGGCTGCTTCTACGCGGTTGCGCGCTTCAGTCTTCCGCAGGATCGCGGAAACGTGCACCTTGACGGTGCCGGGAGCGAGGTACAGCGCTTTCGCGATCTCAGCGTTCGTCTCTCCTTGGCTGAGCCGGATCAGGATCTCTCGCTCGCGAGCCGTGAGGCGTTCGAAGCGTTCGACGGCGCTCGCGTACTGGGTGTACGTCGTCGAGACGCCGGAGTCGAGCAGACGCCGGGCGACCGAGGGCGAGAAGAACGCTCCGCGACCGGCGACGGCGTGCACACCGGCGATCAGCTGGCGCGGATCGCCGGACTTGAGGACAAACCCGTCTGCGTCGAGCCGGATGGCCTCGGCGATGTAGTCGTCCTCCCCGAACGTGGTGACGAACAGGCAGGGGAGCGCGCTCCCGTCGGAGCGGAGCCGTTGCAGCGCGTCGAGTCCGCTCATCCCGGGCATCTGGATGTCGAAGAGGGCGACGTCGAGACGGTGCGCGTCGATCTTGCGCAGGGCCTCTGCTCCGTCGGCGGCCTGGGCTACGACCTCGATGGCGGGATCGGTGTCGAGGATCCCGACGATGCCGGTCCTCACGAGGGGGTCGTCGTCGGCGACCAGGACTCTGACCGGGGCCTCGGTCGCTGTCATCGTTGTCCTCCTGCGATGTACTCGGTGCTGGAGACCTCGTCCTGCGCGAAGCAGATCCGGTACACGTCCCCGGCAGCGTCGTCAAAGGTGTTCGCGGTCACGGCGTAGTCGTGGCAGTCGTCCGGTCGGTTCTCGCCCCGCCTGGCCGGCAGCTCGTGGCCGGGCAGGATCCGCTCGGTCTCCGCCCGCGCGTCTCCGACGCTGATGCTTGAGAAGGCCCCTGCCGACAGCAGCGCGCGGTGGTTCTGCACCACCGTCAGCGCCTCGACCGCTGCGAGCCCGACGACGACGATCGCCGCGGTCGAGGCGAGAATCAGTCGCTGGCGGAGCTTCGTTCTGCCGGTCGAGCTCTCATCGACGTCTCTCGTCGCCTCCACAGCGCGATCATCGTGCGTGCTCTGCTCCTGACGGCGAGTCGGGAGGACCGCAGAGAGGACGAACGCACTGTCCGTCTTCTCCGCGGCGAGTTCTCCGCCGTGGGCGCGGAGCTCACTTTCCAAAGTGCTCAGGCCCGTGCCCGCTGTGTGCGCGTCGGCAGGAGTCTCGCCGAGGGCGTTCTCGATCTTCAGACGCAGCTCGGCACCGACGTCGGCAGCGGTGATGTCGATTGGGGTGCCGGGAGCGTGCCTGCTTGCGTTCGTGATCGCTTCTTGTAGGACCCTCGTGACCTGCTCGCCTCCGAAGTCCTGCAGCCGCCTGGGTTCCGGCAGTCCTTGCACGGTGATGCGCGCACCGGCTGCGCGGGCCCGGGCCAGCAGTGCATCGACAGATGCTGCGCCCATTGGCAGCACGGGAGCGCCGGATCTGAGGTCGGAGACGGAGTCCCCCAGGCGTTCGACCGCGTGGGCGAGGTCGTTGCGGGCGTGTAAGAGCGAGGTGCGGGCGCTCTCGGGCAGTGCCGGGTCGATCTCGAGCCGTCCGAGATTGAGCGCGACGAGGCTCAACGAGTGGCCGAGGTCGTCGTGCAGCGACTGCGCGAGGGCGAGCCGGTCGGCGGTGGCGCGCTCCTTGAGCTCGGCCAGGCGCTGGACCTGCCGCAGCTCTCGCTCGCGGTCTGCCCTCCGCCCGAGGACGATGTACTGGCGCACGGCGAGACCGATCAGCCAGGGCACACCAGCGCGCATGAGCGCCGGGGGCAACTCCTCCGCGACGTAGAGCCAGTGCCCGTCGAGCCACGTGGCCCGGGCCATGCTCACGACGACCAGCACTGCCAGTCCTCCCAGGCCCGCGCGCGGACCCCTGGACCAGAGCCCGATTGCGATCGCGGCGATGCCGGTGAGCAGGGCCATGAAGAGGCCCGGCTCCGGCGCGGAGGCCAGCACCCCGAAACCGATTGCCGTTAGCGCGTCGACGCTCCGGCGCGCAGACGGACGATTAATTAGGGTCATGCGCTCCATTCTACCGGGGACCGTGGGCTCGCTGCCTCCCTCGATCGGGCGTGCGCAGCACCTCGCCGGTATGACCGTGGGCATAGACGAGTCGCCCCGCATGGCAGATTCTGAGGCCGAACCGCGTCTATAGTGTGGATTTCATGACTCACGAAACTTCGACGCGCACGCTTTCGACGTCGCGCAGATCCTCGTCCCGCCCCGTGCCGTGGCCCGCGCTGTTGATTGCCGTCGCAGCTCTTGCTGCCCTCGCTCTCGCGACGTATCCGGTGCGTGAGCGCCTCTTCACCGCTGTCGCCGGTCTCGCCGAGGGCTCGGCACTGGCCTCGGCGGTGGGATCCGTGGCCGAATTCGGTCTGCTTGCCCTCGTGGCGACCGCCGGCGTCCTCGCTCTCTGGTGCTGGCTGCGCGAGCGCCGGCGGTTCTGGCTCCTGGCGCTGGCTGGACTCGGCGTGATCACGGCCTACGGATTGAGCGAGGCCGTCAAGCTGCTGGTCGAGGAGCCGCGGCCCTGCAGCGTCGTCGACACTGCCACTGTGCTCAGCTGCCCCGGGAGCGGGGACTGGTCGTGGCCGTCGAATCACGCCGTCCTGGCCGCTGCCTTCGCCACCGCCTGCATCCTCGTCGTCCCCCGCCTCGCCTGGTTCGCGTTGCCTCTCGCGCTGGCGATCGCCGCCTCTCGAGTGGCCGCCGGAGTCCACTACGTCCACGACGTGCTCTCCGGTCTCGCGCTCGGTGCCCTCGTCGTCGCGGCCGTCGTCGCCGCGGCGTCGCCGGTGCTGGACCGGCGTCTGACTGGCGGACGGGACGGCCATCCGGATTCGGCCAGCCGGTCCCAGGGCGGGCGCGCATGATCGAGGTCGACCGTCTCTCGAAGCGCTACGGCCAGGTGACCGTTGTTGAAGGATTGAGCTTCACGGTCCCCGACGGATCCATCACCGGGTTCCTAGGCCCGAACGGAGCCGGCAAGTCCACGACCATGCGATGCCTCCTCGGGCTCCACAAGCCCACCACCGGAACCGTGCTCATCGACGGGCTCCCGCTGACCGCCCAGACGAGGCCGGCCGAGGTCGTCGGAGCCGTCCTCGACGCCTCCTGGTTCCACCCCGGCCGGACCGGACTGGCGCACCTGACGACCATCGCTGCTTCTGCCGGCCTACCCGACCGCCGCGCCTGGGAGGTACTCGAGGCCGTCGCGTTGACCCAGGCAGCTCATCGCAGGATCGGCGGCTACTCGCTCGGGATGAAGCAGCGCCTGGGGCTCGCGGCCGCCCTGCTGGGCAGACCGCGCAACATCGTCCTCGACGAGCCGATGAATGGCCTCGACCCGCAGGGGATGGAGTGGATGCGCGCCTTCCTGCGCGATGCCGCCGCGAGCGGCCACGCCGTCCTTGTCTCCTCCCACCTGCTCGGCGAGATGGAGACCCTCGCCGACCGCCTCGTCGTCATCGACAACGGCCGCTTGCTCGGCCAGTGGGACGTCGCCGATCTTCTGCACGCGCGCAGCCGCCAAGCGCTCCTCCGCACCGACGACGACGAACGCGTCGAGCAGGCTCTGCGCGGACTGCGGGTCCCCGTAACCGCACTGCCCGAGGGACTCTGCGTGACATTCGACGAGACGGTCCCCGACGCGCTCACGCTCTCGCGGACCTGCCGAGACCTCGACGTGCTCATCACTGCCCTGACGGACAAGCCGATCCGGCTGGAAGAGGAATTCCTCCGCCTCACCGACCGATCATCCGAAGCCGAACATGGCAAAGAAAGGCCCGAGCGATGACACGAGCATTGACAGCTGAGGTGCGCCGACTGCTCACCGTGCGCTCCACAGGCATCTTCGCTGCGCTGCTGATCGGCTGCTGCGTCGGCCCCATCGTCCTGATGGGCATCGTCTACGACCCGGCCTATCGAGGGCCGATCGACGCCGGTGATCTGGGCAAGTGCGTGAGCATCTTCCATGTGCTGGCCATCGTGTTCGCCGGCACACACACCGCGACCGAGATCAATGCGGGGTCGACGGCGCTGTCCTTCCTCACGCAGAAGAGTCGATGGGCCTCGTTGGTGGCACAGGCAGCGGTCCAGTGGGCGTTCCTCGCATTCGCGTACGTCGTCGGCATCGGCCTCGCACTCGTCGCGGCGAGGTTCTATCCCGACGGGCTGGCCATGTCGCCGCGGGGGTGGGCCTATCTCGCGGCCTATCTCCTCGTCGTTCTCCTGTGGGTGACGATGGCGACGGCGCTTGCCGTCCTCACGCGCTCCGTCGCGGTGTCCGTCGCCGCGCCGATCACGTGGATGCTCCTGATCGAACAGCTCGCGTCCATGGTCCCGATGCTCGAGGCGATCACGCCGTGGCTGCCGTTCAACGCCAGCCACATGCTCCTCGCCCAGGCACTTGGGGAGGCCCCTGCAGGCATGTCCGTGTGGCCTCCTGCCGTCGCGCTTCTCGTACCGGCACTCGGCCTGGCGGGCGCGGGGCTATGTGCCCATGTCCGACGGGACTCGGCGTGATGGGCAGGCCTGCGCCTCGCATCCGCCGCCCAAGACGGTTCGTCGCGTCGCAGGGCTGGGGCTGACTCACACCGCCGTTCAACAAACGGTCGTTGATGTGAACAGTGGTCCGGAGGAGCCGATCGCGAGCATTTCGCCGAGTGGGTGTTCACAAACCCGTTCAACTACATCTAGACTAGACAGAGGCAGTTGAACGGGTTAAATGACCGCGAGGAGGCTTCACGGCTCTTCTCCCGGAGTTTGCAACACCACCCTGGCGATTACCCGTTGCTGTAGGCGGGCCTGTTCCCAATCAGCCTCGGGCATCGTGAGATGCCTCGTAGCAGCGATTTCAGTTCGGTCCTCGCCCATCTCTGTCTCCTTGTGAACAGGACTTCTGACATTTTCAGCTTAGTGCACGCGAGTAGTGAACGGACAGCGTTCAATAGACGATTTCACAAGCCTGGCCATCCCATCCTGACTGTGCAAACGTCTTCTGAAAATGACATGCCCCGTTGGGGTGTACTCTACCGAACTTTATCTATTTCGAATCTGACAGACGCATCTTGAGAACTTGTGAAAAGTTCAGTCTCCAAGGGTACCCACACTTCGAACCCCTTATCCCCTATATGGCCATCCACCGCAGCAATGCTTTTCTGCATAACGGGGTCATCTTTCCAACTCGAGTCGTTTAGCACATAGACCGCAACGGCATCCCAAGCCTTTTCAAAGCAGAATTCCCTACCGTAAAGATAAGTAACCTTAGACGCTGCTGTTCTATCGAACGTGAATATTCTGTACTCAAACATGCCCTTATTGTAAAAACGGGGTGTGCACATTCCCGACAGTCAAAGAATAACCCCTGCACAAATAAGGACGAACGGTGACTACACTCGCCCACCAAGCAATCGAGAACACCCACCTGCACTACATATTTATCATCGCCCACGCACGCACCAGAGACTACACAGACGCAAAAGACGCAGCAGACAACGCCGCACGAACCCTCACCGCACTTGCTGCACTACTGCCCTCCACTTCTCCACTGTTTCCAGAAATGCGCCAGCTACGATCAATCATTCAAGCCGCACAACAAAGCCTCTCCCGACAGCAGCAACCCAAGGACTTAGGCAAAGGTCTAGACCTCATCACCACAATCCTTGAAAAATAAGCCGAAACTCGCGGACTAAACCAAATTGTGAAAGTCAGGTTTCAATTTCCTAGGGGGGTAACAATTCGACACACCCTCGTCCCCGGTTACCAAATTCACCCTTAGTCGTGGTAACTTACAAGTAATCGTTCAGCCCGCCTTGCACCGCCCTCTCTGGGAGGAAACCAAGAGTGGGCTGGATCTTTTTATTCCTGGAGTTTCACGCCTTGGTT
>NZ_JBOEQD010000025.1:0-5057 GCF_050689125.1 Rothia sp. L_38
ATATTATTGGGAGGTGTCTAGCTGGTAGTGGTGTAGGGGAAGGTGGGGTGAGGGCTTGGATGAGTTATGTGTCGTGGGTGGCGACGATAGCGCTGCCTCCTGCGGCGCAGTGGGCGGCGAGCAGGTTGAGTACCTTCTGGGAGGTGGTGAGCGGTGTATTGTGTTCTGGGTTTTTACCGAGGAGCCCGGCAGCTACCGAGGTCCTCTGCCCAGACGTTGAGGGCTCTGCGGTGGTGCGTGATGAGGGGGCCATGCCCACCCCTTTCTGTAGAATAATTGTTCTTTTTATTTTTTGAGGCGGTTCTAGCCAGTCCCCTTTGGGGCGTAGACAGCCCGGACGGTCTGGATCAGGTGCTCAAAAAATTCGGAGGCCCGGGCGCTGGTCAGGGCCTGGGCGTTGGGGTCTCTCCCCCAGCGTCCTAGCCAGTCAGCAACCACCTGGCCGCGGGTAAGGGTCCCGGCAAGCTCAACATCGAGCGTCACAGGTGTGGCCTCCCCCAGCAGGGTGTGGGCCCGGCCGTCGGCAGCCAGGGCGCGGTTCACAGCTAGGGCGGTTACGAAGGGGTCGTGCACGTGGGCGATAAACCCCAGCTTGTCCCACTCGTGGAATTCCATGTAAAACTGCAGGGCCCCGTCCAGGGCGGTAAAGAGCTCTCCCCCGCCGGCCAGTAGACGCTCGCGCAACTGAGGGGTCATCACCGCGTTCTCAGTGGTATCCAGCGGGCAGAGCAGCGGCGCATAGGGCAGGTCAAGACCAGGGCGGCTATAGGCAGCTAAGACCTCGTGCAGGGCTTCGGGGTCAGAGTGCACGTTCCACTCGGTGGTGGGCATGGTGTTCCCCCGGTGGTTCAGGGCCCCACCCATGATGGTCAGGCTGGCTAGGTAACGGGGCAGCTCTGGATCCTGCTGTAGAGCCAGCGCCAGATTAGTTGAAGGCCCCAGGACGAGCCCGTGCAGCTTTCCGGGGAAACGGCGGGCAGTTTGCACCCACAGGTCTGCCCCTTCGCCGTGGGTACGCTCCGTGGGCCTGGTCTGTCCGGGGAGCAGGCCGTGCCCCGTGCCCAGCGGGCCGTGGGTCTCTTCGGTGGTGGTGAGCGGCTGGGCTAGCGGGTTCTCAGCACCGAGGGCCCAGGGGGTACCCTGCCCGCCGAGCAGTTCCAGCAGACCGCGGACGTTGCGTCCTACCTGCTCGGTACTCACGTTCCCGCCGGTTGCCACGATCCCCTCTACAGCAACCTGCGGGTGGGCAAAAGCGTAGGTGAGGGCAAGGGCATCGTCGATGCCGGGGTCGCAGTCGATGAAGAAGTGCAGGGTCATGAAATCTTTACGGTGCTAGGTAGTCGGTTACTGGTGAGGGCAGGCTGGGGTACCCAGCGCGGGGCACAGAAAAAGGGGCAGCTACCCACCTTTACCCTGCTGTGAGCACAGGTAAAGGCGTGTAGCTGCCCCTACACGTTGTGTACCAGTTTAGTACACAGCGGCCAGGCCTTCTACAGCCTGTTTACTGGGTGAACTTTAGGCGTTCTTCTTAGCTTCAATCTTTGCGGTAATCCAGGCATTGAAGTCGTTGGAGTTAAAGACCTCGCCGTCAGCAAAGATGGTGGGGGTACCGCTCACACCGTTGGAGGCGGACTCCAGGGTTACAGTCTGGACGAAAGGACGCCAGGTGTTGTTAGCAACGTCGTCCTTCACGTCTGCGCCGTACTTCTCAGCGATCGCAACAAGCTCTTCGTTAGAGAGGCCACCGGTGCCCTGGTAGGTAAAGATTTCCTTCTGGAAGTTCAGGAAGTCTTCGGTGGAAACCTGGTTAGCCACGGAGTAGGCCACGTTGTTAGTACGGGCCGAGTAGAAAGTGGGGCTGGAGGCATCCAGGAAGGTCAGGTTACGAACCTCAAGGGTGATGTCACCGCTGGCAACGAGGGCTGCAATGGTGTCTGCGTTTTCGGTTTCGAAGGCTGCGCAGTGGATGCAGTTGTAGTCCTGGAAAATCGTCAGACGGACGGGCTCGCCGTTATTGTCCGCTTCTTCGGGCAGGGCTACACCCAGGGGCATCTTGGCTTCGGAGCCGTCTGCAGCGGTGTAGGTTGCTTCTGAGGTACCCAGGTCGTTGCTGTCGCGGCTTTCTTCGCTGCTGCTGTTCTGCTCAATGCCGTCAGCGGTCAGGACGATACCGCCGTACTGGTTAGCTGAGGACGGCACCGGTCCAGCGTCAGCAATCTGGTTGCGGTTGCCGTTGATGATGACGACAGCAACGATAGCTACGATGAGGGCGATGACGCCAAGGACGGTGAACTGAATCCAACGGGTGGATGATTTCGAGGTTTTCTTGGCCTGCTGTGCCGCCAGCTGGCGGGCACGCTCGCGGGCGTCAGTGGAGGGGTTTCCCTTAGACACAGGTGTGCCTCACTTTCGTACGTGCGTTCTTGATAGGTTCAAGCCTACCGTGATTTGACGGGGATATCTGCCCTTCCACAGAAGCTCAAACTGGTTTCCCAGGAAACAATTAGTTTAGGGGAATGACGGAGTAGATGGCTCTGCTTCTTGGGTATAGGACAAAAAGTATGCCCCCATCACCCCACAATCCAATGACCACAAGACAACCAGCCCAGCCACACTTTCTACCGGGCACTGGTTATCTCCATCAATCACATCTTCATCGGTGGAGCAGGCTAGGTGTGTTGAGGAGGTTGCGCGGGTGAGAGCTGAGGTGTTGAGTGGTGGCTCTGCGTTTTTTAGAGGTGTGTAGTTGGTGATGGTCGGGCTGGGTAGTGCTCCGTCAGGGCTCGGCGGGGTGGTTTGAGCGTGGGGTGGGTGGTGTTGCCGCCTAGCACCCTGACGGTAGGCATGTTGCATAGTTTTTGATGGTGTGCTGACTAGGTGGTTTAGTGGGTTTGTTATCGAATCGTAATGTAGTAAGTTGACTTACTTAAAGTGTGTGTGATTGGGTTTAAGTGTTGCCAATCACCAGGGTGAAGATGCTCTGGGGCGAAAGTTTCGGAAAGTAGTAGTAGAGATAAGTAGAGATAAAAGGGCTGATATGCTATGCATGGCGAAAGCAAAAAACTCTTTATAGGATTTGTACTTGGTTTAATAGCTATAATTATTGGGAGTTTTGTCTTAGTGGCAACACTTATAATAGATTATAGTAACTTGCCGAACTCTGTAATTGGGTTGACTTCTATATCTATTGGCTCTATTGCGTGTTTAATGTGTGCTAGAGAAAAAGGAATAAAAAAACAGATAATTGTAGGAAAACTTTCAGCTGATGAAAAAAATAATTATGATTTTGGTTTTCGCACTCGTCGGAGCTGTAGCTTATTGGCTTAGGGCTGAGTACAACATAACGACTTCGCGATACGCCAGTGTGAATGATGCTAAAGATATAGATTTTAGCTGGGGATATTGCTTGCTGTGGGCCGCAGTCGGCGGGCTTATAGGCGCTTTGCCTATCAAGTCAAAAAAGCAAAAATAACGTAACTAAAATATTCATGTCAAAGAGGGGTACCTAAAAATAGGTACCCCTCTTTGACATGTACTAGGTAAAACAGCTTGAGGGTGTATGACTTAAGTCATGCTAGACTGTTTGGATTTTGCTTCGTATTCTTGAACATAACGTCCAGCAGTGCTTTTGGAAATCTCTAACTTTTCGGCAATAGCACGGACGCTTAGGCCTTTCGCTCGAAGGGTAGCGACTTGTTCACGTTCGGTTAGGGTGATGGGAATCGAAACAAGCAGGATTCCGGCTTCTGCTTTTATTCCTACTGGTGTTGATTGCCAAACTGTAAACGTCTAATTGAGGCTTCTAGAACTTAGGAACTGAATCTGCCAGCTTCCTGATTCTTTAGGGGACTCCACAGTAGCTTTTATACCCCCTGATAGTGCAATCTTTTGGATTTCATGAATCTCATAAACCGATCCATCACAAGGTATAATTTTTTCTATTTCTGAATCTATAGATATATTCATCTCACCCCCTTCACTGCATGCTATATAAGCAGTGAAGGGGCCTTTTCCTGATGCGTCAGAAGCGACGATAGAACTCTTTGGATTGTCTAATGGAAAATTACTATAGAATGTCCTTGTGTAAGAACCATCATTTTCAATCGGTGAAAACAGTTCGGGAACTTTCGTTCCGGCACTGGACGGTGATGACGAAGAAGGGGCGCAAGATGTGATAGACAAAGAAAATATCGCAAAAGTGACCAGAAGATAAAGTTTCTTCATATATTTATTAATCCTTTATAATCTCATATTATTTATTTCTCGAATTCTTTATTATATCGCCCAAAATTGCTTTTGGAAATACCCAGTTGGTCTGCGATAGCTCGGATGGATAAGCCTTGTGCACGGAGTTCTGCAACTTGCTCACGCTTGGCATTCGCACGGGCTAGGTACTGGTCACGAGGCTCAGCCATTAAACGTCTAACAGTGCTATAGCTAATACCTAATTGTTCGGCTAATTCTCGGGCCGTTTTTTGACGACGCACCGGGTTCTCAGCGACCATCATCGACCTTCTTCAGCTCTTCTATAAGAGACTTCTTTCTAGCAATGCGTCCTCGTTGCAGGTTCTTAGCCCAGTGTTTGCGGTTAGCTTCCGTCTGCTCAGGAGTAATCCGCGTCCACCCCCACGAAGCAATCGACTTAGCAATCTGAGCAACCTCACCCTCACCCATCGGGCCACGAGAAAACTCATCAGCAATCACCGAAGCATTCTTCATCGAAGCAAAGGCGTACACCGTCTCGGACCACTCAGTGAAGTCCGTGTAGCGTAAACGCGCCCTGTAGGCCCACTGGCGGGTGAGATTGAACAAGGCGACATTCCTTGCCCACCGTGGAGTCTAAGACCGTCTGGGCGTTCCTGTGAGGCGCTGGGAGTGCTCCTACGTCCCCAAGAGCGCCCCACGTACTGAAGCAGGCAAGTCCTTACTGAAGGATTTCTAGGGCTCTTCTACGAGTAACCAGCTTGGATGAGGCAATGATCTGGTCAGCTTCTTTAGCGTCCTAGCAAGCTTATTAAAACAAAAAGGTCCTGGACAAACAGTCCAGGACCTTCCTA
>NZ_JBOEQD010000026.1:0-3314 GCF_050689125.1 Rothia sp. L_38
TCCCAAATCAGCCACACTCAAAAACTCGTCTGCAGCGGACTGCGTGCAGCTCTGCCCTTCCGCCCAATCAGCAATCTGGACCATCGCCTGAATAGTTGTATCATCTATCTCCTTGAAAAAGAGAGGTCTGTTTTGGCCCAGTCCGCTAGAGCATTATTATCCTCCTTCAGCTCTTCCAGAACAGATTTAATGCTCACCAGCGCACCAGAACCAAACTGTTGATCTAGAAACTCCCAGAAGCTCGGCACAATATCGAAACCGTAGTAGCGACGATGAACATCAACAAAGATATTGGTGTCAACCAGAAAACTCATCAGACACCAACCTCACGCGCAAACTTCTCAAAAGTCTCAGTCTTCATTAACCCCAACAACCGTTGTGTATCAGGGTAAGAAGTTCTACCGCTACGAGCATCACGAACAACTGCACGGGCAAAACGCGACCTAACAATAAAGGGGTGAGTCTTATAAAATTCACCGCCAGAAGACTTCTTCTCAGCCTTCTTGCGTAGGATTTCAAAAGCACGCTCTTCAAACTCAGGGTAAACATCAGACCACTGTTCAAACGAAATCAGCTTCAAGTCTCTCAGCCTATTCAGCAGTGCTAAAGCGCTTACCCGAAAGCGCTTTGCAACTGGCATGACAGCGTCCTCAGCAAGAGAGTGTGGAGCAGCTTCCCGTACCTCATCAGCAGGCATCAAGAAAAACGCTCAGAGCGATTAGAAGCCTCCGTGTTTACAGCGTCATCAGAAACAGCAGACTCACCCAACACCAGGCGTCCCACTTCGTGCAACATAGTAAAAATCTGGGCAGAATGAGCCTCTTTACCATTCACAAAGATGAGTGGCGCGTACTCATCAAAGAGGGAGAAGCCGCTGAACTCATCAGAATCAAAAGGTCTTTTCGTGGAACCAAAATACCCGGCAACGCTAACCAGCACGTCCTGGTCTTCAAGAAAGGTAAACACCTGCTTGCGAGATTCAACGTAGTCCTGCGCCTTGGGCGCAATGATGAAACCCCACCCCTTACGCAGCTGCTGTGTAACAGCTGCCGGATTATCACTTAGGCTTGCACTCTTTACCCGAGTAACTGTGTCTAGCCCTCGATCAATTGCATAATCACTGAACCAGCTTTGCTTACGCTGCTGCGTATAAATTTCACTAGTGAGCTCTTGAGAGTAACGCTCAGAGTTGCCCGCACGTCTACGAAAATCTGGTAATGGTTTCTCAATAACCGGGGGCACTCAGCATTAGGTAGCCAAAGGGAACATGCACGCTTTTTGCAAAATCCTGTAGCTGCTTAAAGGTTGGCTGAGCAGAGCCCCCAAGCTAGTTTTCAACCAGCTCACCTTGACGGAGGGAACTCACGTCAGTAGCAGCTTGGTCCAAAGCCCAAAAAATTAGTTCCGGCTTAACCGGTACACGAACGCTCAACGCACACCCCCTCTTGAAAAATAGAAAAACTGCTCTAAGTCTAAAGCCCAGTGCAGGGTTACGGCTAGAGGTGCGTGCTTGGGGAGGAAAGGACGTTCAGAGATGCCAAAACAGGTTAAAGACGAAGAAACCTTCATGCGACCGGCTGGCTCTAGGTCCAGAGCTCAGCCAGCAGGAGCTGACTGCGCGGTCTAATGCATGAGGGACTACGTAATTGATACTACTGGTAAAAACATCAAACCGTAGCAAGCTATCAAAGATCTCTGTGCCCTAACTCCACAGAAGCTATATCTTTACCACCTATCAAAGTGATGCTAGCTTAGGGGCACCCCGGTGTCGCCTCTGTCTTAGTGCATGCGACCGGGGCTCTTTTAATGGCTTGGGCAGAGGGAGAAAGGGCATGTACAAAACTGCCATAATCTATCTGCTTCGTTGCTGCGTCCAGCCGTTCCAGCCTTTTGCACTGAGCCTCATCGTAAGCCTATGAGCATTATGATAGCTGTGAGGATATGCACAGGTCATGGTAGTGGGGAACGTTAGTTGCTTTGAGCTAATTTGAAAGCAATTGAGATGTGCTTCTAGCGCTTGAGAGTTGGCTTAACGAAAGGTACATCTTCCCCTGTAATGCTCCGTGCCTTCCGTCTTCGCTTATATTCGGTATTGGGGATCCTAGATCGTGAGTATCACTAGAGTCAGAGGGGCTCAGATAGTAAACTTGATATGTGCCATGAGAAAATCCGCAATGTAAAGCAGCCTTAACTAATTTCGAAATTTCTTTATCTGTTTTTTCAAGAGATTTCGCGCTTCTATCGTTAAAATTTACAGCAGCCCTATAGTCTAAAACTTTGGGAACAATCTGTTTAATTTCTCGATCTGCATAGAAAGCGATGCGCTCAATTGGCCTGTTTTTTCTGTTGGCAGGACAGATATAAAAAGGCTGACTACTCTCCTTGTAAAGGGTCCAAGCTAGCCCACCAGCGGGTACCAACATCACGTTCTTCAGTGGGCGGGCTACATCTTGTCTCCGGTCGGATAGCACCTTAATAGCATCCTGAGATATTGAATCAATCCACTCCGCAGCTTCTTTATCAATCCACTCTGCCACCTGAATTGTTTTCCTGTACTCAACAAGAGGGTCTAAGCCCAACAGGCTGGAATGATGAGCTACTCGGTTTCTCAACTCATTAATTGACTGTAAATAGCTAGCTGCTACTGAGCGGTCAATCTTTGCGTTGGGCATAACGTGGCGCAAGGTCTGCCTCCACAGCTCTTCGTTAGCGTCAGGTACGAACATGTTTACCCATGCTCCGAAGGTCAGATTCGAATAAATCTTACCCGCGGTAACCTCTTGGTTCTTTTTACGAAGGCGGTTAGAAATATCCGTAATCTCACCACTCAGATTCAGCCAAGGTGAGCCTGGCAGAACTGGTGAGGTAGGTGGATGTTCGATTAAGGTATCTACGATTTTGTTTCTCAGGAGCACTTCGAAATGGTGAATCACTTCAAACAGTGCGGCGCTCATTGAAGCGTTCCAACGATATAATTCAACAGCTTTGTCGTAATCATTACCTGTTTCGGACAGGTAGTCCCTAAACCGTTCCTCAGAAACCCATGCTTGAAGATCCATGTCATCAACTGTAGCATTGACACAAGAAGCCCTGGGTAGGCCTCTTAGCGTAACGTTCGCGTAGGCGCTAAAGCCCCTAGGGCTATGTTTATATCTTGAGAAACCAGCTGATACTGTTCGTCTGATGCTCTCTGCTATCGAGTGGCTATGAGGTTACCTGCATCGGCTTTCACTTGAGCAAGTACCCGTTCAGTTAACTTTGTGCATCGTATGCACAAATTTTTTGTACTGATATGTACTGGGTTCAGTCCACAC
>NZ_JBOEQD010000027.1:0-3002 GCF_050689125.1 Rothia sp. L_38
TATCTTTGATTTTATCTGTGTGTAAGTTATTAAGGGCACACGGTGGATGCCTTGGCACTAGAAGCCGATGAAGGACGTGTGAATCTGCGAAAAGCCTGGGGAAGCCGATAACAGGGCGTTGATCCCAGGATGTCCGAATGGGGAAACCCAGCAAGCCATCATGGTTTGTTACCGCCAGTTGAATGTATAGGCTGGTTGGAGGGAACGAGGGGAAGTGAAACATCTCAGTACCCTCAGGAAGAGAAAATAACTAATGATTCTGTGAGTAGTGGCGAGCGAAAGCGGAAGAGACTAAACCTGTGGTGTGTGATACCGGTTGAGGGTTGCATCATGGGGGTTGTGGGAGTACGCATAACAGTTTCAACCGGCTGTTGACGTGATGTTCTAGCATGTAGGTGAACGCCTTGGGATGGGCGACCGGAGAGGGTGAGAGTCCTGTAATCGTAATGTGTTAGACCGCGTGTGTGCCACCCGAGTAGCACGGGGCTCGTGGAATCTCGTGTGAATCTGCCAGGACCACCTGGTAAGTCTAAATACTTTCTAGTGACCGATAGTGAATCAGTACCGTGAGGGAATGGTGAAAAGTACCCCGGGAGGGGAGTGAAATAGTACCTGAAACCGTGTGCTTACAAGCCGTTGGAGCCTTTTGGGGTGACAGCGTGCCTTTTGAAGAATGAGCCTGCGAGTTAGTGTTCTGTCGCGAGGTTAACCCGTGTGGGGAAGCCGTAGCGAAAGCGAGTCTGAATAGGGCGAGTGAGTGGCAGGATCTAGACCCGAAGCGGAGTGATCTATCCATGGCCAGGTTGAAGCGACGGTAAGACGTCGTGGAGGACCGAACCCACTTCAGTTGAAAATGGAGGGGATGAGCTGTGGATAGGGGTGAAAGGCCAATCAAACTCTGTGATAGCTGGTTCTCCCCGAAATGCATTTAGGTGCAGCGTTACGTGTTTCTTGCCGGAGGTAGAGCTACTGGATGGCCGATGGGCCCCACAGGGTTACTGACGTCAGCTAAACTCCGAATGCCGGTAAGTGAGAGCGTAGCAGTGAGACAGTGGGGGATAAGCTTCATTGTCGAGAGGGAAACAGCCCAGACCATCAACTAAGGTCCCTAAGCGTGTACTAAGTGGGAAAGGATGTGGAGTTGCTTAGACAACCAGGAGGTTGGCTTAGAAGCAGCCACCCTTGAAAGAGTGCGTAATAGCTCACTGGTCAAGTGATTCTGCGCCGATAATGTAGCGGGGCTCAAGTACACCACCGAAGTTATGGCAATCAGTTTTATGACTGGTTGGGTAGGGGAGCGTCGTGTATCCAGTGAAGCTGCGGTGTAAACCAGTGGTGGAGGGTATGCGAGTGAGAATGCAGGCATGAGTAGCGAATCACGGGTGAGAAACCCGTGCGCCGGATGATCAAGGGTTCCAGGGTCAAGCTAATCTGCCCTGGGTTAGTCGGGGCCTAAGGCGAGGCCGACAGGCGTAGTCGATGGATAACGGGTTGATATTCCCGTACCGGCGAAAAACCGCCCATACTGATATTTTGATGCTAACTGTGAGAAGCTGTTTGTAACCCCTTCACTTGTGTTGGGGAGCTTGTGGTGGACTGCAGGACCCGATTTTTGGAGGTAAACGTATTAACAGGTGTGACGCAGGAAGGTAGCCAAGCCACGCGATGGTTGTCGTGGTCTAAGCGTGTAGGGTATCCGGTTGTTAAATGCGCCGGTGTTGGCCTGAGACGTGATGGGACCCCGTTTGTGGGGGATTTGGTGATCCTATGCTGCCGAGAAAAGCATCGACGTGAGGTTTTAGCCGCCCGTACCCGAAACCGACACAGGTGATCAGGTAGAGAATACTAAGGCGATCGAGAGAATCATGGTTAAGGAACTCGGCAAAATGTCCCCGTAACTTCGGGAGAAGGGGAGCCTTGAGCGTGACCCACCTGCGCGGTGGTGAGCGTGTATGGGTCGCAGAGAATTGGGGGAAGCGACTGTTTATCAAAAACACAGGTCCGTGCGAAGTCGTAAGACGATGTATACGGACTGACTCCTGCCCGGTGCTGGAAGGTTAAGAGGATTGGTTAGCCCTTTGTGGGCGAAGCTGAGAATTTAAGCCCCAGTAAACGGCGGTGGTAACTATAACCATCCTAAGGTAGCGAAATTCCTTGTCGGGTAAGTTCCGACCTGCACGAATGGAGTAACGACTTCCCTACTGTCTCAACCATGAACTCGGCGAAATTGCAGTACGAGTAAAGATGCTCGTTTCGCGCAGCAGGACGACGAGACCCCGTGACCTTTACTATAGTTTGGTATTGGTGTTCGGTGCGGCTTGTGTAGGATAGGTGGGAGACTGTGAAGCAGGCACGCTAGTGTTTGTGGAGTCGTTGTTGAAATACCACTCTGGTCGCTCTGGATGTCTAACTTCGGCCCGTGATCCGGGTCAGGGACAGTGCCTGATGGGTAGTTTAACTGGGGCGGTTGCCTCCCAAAAAGTAACGGAGGCGCCCAAAGGTTCCCTCAGCCTGGTTGGCAATCAGGTGTTGAGTGTAAGTGCACAAGGGAGCTTGACTGTGAGACTGGCAGGTCGAGCAGGGACGAAAGTCGGGACTAGTGATCCGGCGGTACGTTGTGGAACGGCCGTCGCTCAACGGATAAAAGGTACCTCGGGGATAACAGGCTGATCTTGCCCAAGAGTCCATATCGACGGCATGGTTTGGCACCTCGATGTCGGCTCGTCGCATCCTGGGGCTGGAGTTGGTCCCAAGGGTTGGGCTGTTCGCCCATTAAAGCGGTACGCGAGCTGGGTTCAGAACGTCGTGAGACAGTTCGGTCTCTATCCGCTGCGCGCGTTGGAAATTTGAGAAAGGCTGTCCTTAGTACGAGAGGACCGGGACGGACGAACCTCTGGTATGTCAGTTGTACCGCCAGGTGCATGGCTGATTGGCTACGTTCGGGAGGGATAACCGCTGAAAGCATCTAAGCGGGAAGCCTGTTTCGAGATGAGATTTCCTGG
>NZ_JBOEQD010000028.1:0-2332 GCF_050689125.1 Rothia sp. L_38
TATTTACGATTTTTTGGTAACGCTTACCGGCACAACGAAGAATAAAGATACTCTCGCGTTGAGACCGAGCCCAAGTAAGTGCTCTGGTGTAAACCAAGGCTATCAGTGAAACTACAAGCAAGATTCCTGATAGTAGGTAAAAGACTAGTTCCTGCCAAAACCCTTGGGCTTTGGTAAGAGAGTTGTCATTGATGCTGTCCGCTGAGTAAACACCTTGAGAATAAAAGGGGGCCGCTTCAAATATTTGCAGAGTCTCTTCTGGATCAGCGAAGAAGACATTCCCTGTGGTCATCAGAGGCATAAGAGCCCCATTCACTTGCAAGTATTGAACAGGATTATGAACTAGCACTACTAAAGCATCAGAACTTTCGACGGTCTTTCCCCCATAGTGAAAGTTTGTTCCCAGCCCCAGAACCATGTGATCTTCGGTAGGAGTATAGAAGGAGAAAGCCTGGTTGAAGGTTGAGGGGTCCTTCAACAGAATCTCTAGTTGGGGTTTCCAGAAGTCGATGAAACTCCCCTGAAGGATATCTTGATCCAGCTCTCTTATTTCTAGCCCTGGAGTAGTTCCGGTTGCTTCCAAATACTCAGTATTAACTAGGAAGATATCATCAAATGCGTCCCCGCTCGTAGTTTCCATTCCTTCAAAAGCAGTGCTGAAAGCGAGGGATAGGTAGAGGTTACCCTGCGCCTCGAGGGTATTGAGCGTTAGCTCCAATTGGTCGGAATTTTCTGGGTTGTCGAAATAACTTGAGTTGATATTAAGAGCATAGGCATCACCAAGGAGTTCAAGCTCTTTAGCTTGTGTCAGACTTCTGTAAGCAGCTTTACTAAGCGCCAAAGTATTCGCAGTTGTGAATGTAGTCAGCGCAAGAGCAAAAGTCGCTAGAAGTACTAACAAAAGTGTTACTTTTCGATAATTTTCCCGGCGTTCCCTCACTGCTTGAAGCGTCGGTTTGCAAACCCATGAGATTCCTCCGGTAAGGAAAAAAAGAATTACAAGGTAGAAGAGCACTGCTCCTGCTATAAACGGTAACAATGTATGCAGGGTTGCAACGTTTGTCATCGCGTAAAGCCCCGCAGCTGAGAAAACCACCCCAAGTAGAGCACCTATTCCCAGCGGGGGCACTGTCGCACCTATATCTTGTCGATGGATTTGACGGTATGTCATTCCGCCTAGATACCGGATAGAACGGCCTCGCATTTTACGGGCAAAGTAGCCTGTCATAAGTAGAGCAGTGGCTAAGGTTGTTGCTATGAGAGCTGCACCAGCACCACTTTGAGCGACCAAGCTTGCGTTTCTTACAAGGGGATTCAGTTCGTTACCTATTGCAACGTCTACTCCGGCCTGAGCAAGTGTTTCTTGTATATCCCTAATTAGTTCAGGATTATTTTTGAGTACATAATCACCACTAAGAGGGATTTCTCCTAGCCTGTCATAAGTGATGAGGGTTCCTGAAACCTCTGGCGCAGCCCACTGAATTTTTCCCTCTGCAATATGCAGGTCTGAAATTTTTTGAGGATTTCCAAAGACTACGAGGTTGCGTTGCGTTTCAGTGGTTTCAGATTGCCCACTGGTTATTTTATAAATATTGGTATCGTGCTTAAGAGCTAAATCGTTGAGAGTCTTTGTGAGAGTCTGTTTATTTTCAAGCTGACCTGCTGTGTTGAGCGAAAAACTGATATTACTGCCAGCGGGGTAAGAATACTGTGCACCCTGCATGGCCTGCCAAAGCGAAAAGGCAACCAAAATTGCAGCTAGAAAACTGAGAAAAGCCATACAACGCCGTATCACTTACACTCACCCTTTCACACTCTAAATATTCTCCTTAGTGATAATTCACTGTAATGAGGATTATTCATAAGGGTAGGTGAAGTAGGCTCGCAGCGAAGCTGCTGGCTCGGTGGCTGGCGTGAATCGCCTTGTGAGCGAAGCGAACCAGGCGAGAGGGTCGGCAGCGAGTGCGAGCCTGCGGAACTCCATGCGAATAAGCCTCGATACATGGATTGCAGGCCCAACCACCTTCCATGCATCTTTTTCTTTACCCCTCCTAAGAGGTGTATAGCCATATTACACCCCCCTTTGGTGACATACAATACATTTTTAGGTTTTTTAACCAAATTCTACTGGCCTGAAACTGCTCAGGAATTACAAAAAACGAAGAACCTTGAGGCTTATTCAAAAGTAGGCACGCACCCCACACCCACCAACTAGACAACGGCCCCACCCGCGGCAAGGGACTGTCAGGAAAACGGTGTAAACCTTCCCAACCCCAACAGGAGAAAATAACACCATGACAACAGAACACCAACTCGCCCAAAACCTCATCAC
>NZ_JBOEQD010000029.1:0-2287 GCF_050689125.1 Rothia sp. L_38
TACCCACTCACAGTTTATAATAATTATCTTCTCCTTTACATTTAATTCAAATCTGTATTAAAGAATATTTCATCTCGTTTCGTTTAACAAGAAGCCACATTTATATAACAATATAAAATGTGCTAAGTTATTTTATTGAACATATATCGTACTTTATCTATCCGACTATTTGGACGACGGGGCTGACAAACAGATTCACCAGTAGTAACATAGTACCCTTTTAACTCTGTTAAACAAACGCTACGTCCATTTGTAAAGAAAGTTAAATCATTACGATATTCTTGAATACACCGAGCAGGAATTTCTCCACTAAGAATGACCTCATTATTTTTCAGTTGAGTGTCTACGATGTTCGCACAATATTTAGGAGCATCGTTATATGCTCGTGAAAGATATTCTTGTGGTGCATAAATTTTAAAACTAAGATATGGCTCTAACAATTCTGTTCCAGCTTTTTTTAAAACTTGTTCCAATACAATAGGAGCAAGCATCCGAAAATCTGCTGGGGTACTAACAGGGCTATAGTATAAGCCATACTTAAAACAGATTTTACAGTCCGTCACATTCCAACCATACAATCCTTGTTCACAGCCATATCGTATCCCTTCCATAACTGCATTTTGAAACGATTGATTTAAGTATCCAAGAGAAACCGAGCTCTCATACTGTACTCCGCTCCCTAATGGAAGCGGTGCTACAGAAAGACCAATGGAAGCCCAGAAGGGATTCGGTGGCACTTCGATGTGAATGGTATACTCTGCTTTTTTTAACGGTCTTTCCATATAAATGACTGTAGGCTTTTTTATTTTTACCTCCACATGATACTTTTCTTGCAATAGAGCACAAGTCACTTCCATTTGTACTTTCCCTAAGAAAGAAAGTATGATTTCATGTGTCGTAGAATCCACATAATATTGTAGAAGCGGGTCACTGTCGGAGATTTCTAAAAGTGCATCAAGTAACATTTCCCTTTGTTGAGGTTTGCTCGGTTCAACAGTTGTTTGCAGCAGAGGGAGCGGATTTTCAATTCTCTCTCTCTGTGGCAATAGCTTTGTATCTCCAAGAACACTATTTAGCTTCAAAAACTCATTTTGCAAAATAACAATTTCCCCGGAATAAGCCTTATCAATTTTACATAATTCACCATTTATTGAAGTATACATTTCTGTAATTTTTATTTTTTCCTTTTCCGATATTCTAACCGAATCCCGCAAATGCAGGATTCCGCCATAAAGGCGTACATATGCAAGACGTTGTCTTTCTTCCGAATATTCAATTTTGAAGACATTTCCGCAAAGTTCAGACTTCTTTCTGTATGTTGATGAATAAAATTTATTCGTTATCACTTCTATAAGCTGCTCAATCCCTATGTTGCTTTTTGCGCTTCCATGATAAACAGGGTACAAGGAGCAATTCTGAAATCTTCTGATTTCCTCTTGTTCGAGTTCTAATGCTTCTAATGATTTACCGGACATATATTTCTCTAAAAGGTCATCATTTCCTTCTATTACCACATCCCATTGCTCAGGTTCCGTACAGCTCATCACACACATATTAGGGTGCAGCTCTACTTTCTGTTTGATTATAATTTCCATAGAAAGTTTCTCTTTAATATCCTGATAAACCGTTGATAAATCAATTCCATTTTGGTCAATCTTATTGATAAAAAAGATTGTGGGAATCCCCATTTTCCTAAGTGCATGAAATAATATACGAGTTTGTGCTTGTACGCCATCTTTTGCAGAAATCAGTAGAATTGCCCCATCTAAAACTGATAATGAACGATATACTTCTGCTAAGAAATCCATATGTCCTGGCGTGTCTATGATGTTCACCTTCGTATTTTCCCACTGAAAAGAGGTTATTCCTGTCTGAATTGTAATTCCTCTCTGACGTTCTAAAAGCGTATTATCCGTCTTCGTTGTACCTTTGTCCACGCTTCCTAATTCTGTAATCGCTCCACTGTTATATAATAAGCTTTCTGTTAAGGTAGTTTTTCCTGCATCAACATGAGCTAAAACTCCAATATTAATAATTTTCATGTGATTTTCCTCCATTCAAAAGCCAAAAAGGCATAAAAAATCCCAGTGACTGATACTCTTATCACTGGGTACAAAAAACTAACCCCTCCTAAAAAGGGATATCTAATTATTTGTTCCCACTATCAAATTGACAGTTTATTTAAGAATACCTTGCCGCATATTTATTAACTCCTTTTATATACTTATATTAACATTAGCACATAAGAGAGGCTTAGAGGCTTATTCAAAAGTAGACACGCACCCCG
>NZ_JBOEQD010000030.1:0-1745 GCF_050689125.1 Rothia sp. L_38
CCCCGCCACAACAAAAAGCAGGCTCCCCGCAACACATACGGGGAGCCTGCCTAACCGTTAAGGTCTAAGAAACTTAGGCTACGGTGGTGGGACCTATCAGGGAGGAGTGCTCTACACGCTAAATCAGGCGTTCAATGCTTATAGAGGATATCCAGCTTTGCCAGCCGCTATCGAAACCACAAATTTTCCTGCACCGTTGGGAGTTTCCCAGGTTCCATCTGTTACATAAATATCTAGAACATCCTCACCCTTATCGCACCTATAGGGAATTTCTACCCTATAGATATTTGAATCATAGTTTACATGAATATGATCTTTTTTATTTTTTAGCAGTCGACACCCCTGTGGGATACCTACAGAATTTCTCAAATCTTCAATAGACTCAGCAGATTCACCTAAGTTTGCATAAGAATCATAATAGGCAGTTGCACCGTCATAGTCCTCTCTATCTAAGTTATAAGCAAAAGCATAAGCCACTTCTTCTGGCTCAGCCTCGAAGGGTGAAACGCTAATCTTTGAATAAAGAGATATTTGGATCATGCCATATATGATAAATATAAGACCACCTAGGCAGAAAGTCACAAGAAGAATCGCATTATTTTTCTTATGAATAGCGACTGCCCCCCGGATTGCACTGATCAACAGGGTTGAGCTGTTGCCACCAAGGCTTATAGGGCAACCAGGATTCCATATTATAATCTTCTCTCTCGAAAAGGTTACCAGCGACATGGCAGAGATACTGTTCTCGGATAGTTGGTGTTATCCGCCCCCGTGCGGTCTTCGAGACAAGTTCATCAACATGTGCCTTATGTGTCGCGACTCCACTAAAAGCCCTGCCCCAACTAGTAGCTACAACATTTACCTTGTAGCCTTCACGATGGTTAGTTACCCAGACGCGGCTAATCAAATCCCGTCCTAGCCAAGGGTCAGCTGTCACAGGATACGCTACGCTCTCCTGCCCCCGATGCTCTACAACCTGAACCAAAGTAGATCCCCGAATCTCATACCGGGTAGGTATATCCACTCCGTTAGCGTCTTTAGCCCAAGGAGCAGCAACACCAGCAAAAAAGTTCCCCTCAGAATCTTCTACAAGAACAAGACCGCCCTCAAGAATCTCCATGCTGGCGCCTTCCGGCAAGTCAAGATTATAAACGTATTCCTCAGGGGCAGAGGAATCAGCAATCGTAGTTACCATCTGCACAGAGCCATCTTCGTGAGGCAGGACAGATGTAGAAGAAGCATTACCATGATCAAAGCTAACCTCCCCAAACTCACCAGGTTCAGCCACAGCCTCTTCTATACTTGCAGGAATCGAAATAGCAAGATTCTCTTCGCTCTCAGAAACTAATACAACTGGATAATCAGCCTCTTTAGGAATTTCAACCGAACTTTCTTCACCAGCTACTACAAATGCAGACGAAGTCTCTTCAAGCTCATCAATTGTAAATGCCTGTTCTGCAAGCACATCTAGCCTATATTCCACAGAGCTCTCTTGGCTCGTCGGAATTGAATTCTGAGCTAAAGCAGGTGCAAGACCTACTCCACCAATCAACACAGCGCCAACCGCATAGATACTAAAAGCAGAACGGGGGGGTAAAAGGGACATCTTTATCTCTTTTCTCTAAGGTACCAGACTCCTTGATGGGGCTAGTTGATAAGCAGCCTACAGCCGGGGTGCAGGAAAAACCAGAGTTATTCTGTCACTAGACCAAAGAGAGTACTTAAGTACTTTTCTTTAATCTGAA
>NZ_JBOEQD010000031.1:0-1487 GCF_050689125.1 Rothia sp. L_38
CCCAGCTTGCTGGGTGGATTAGTGGCGAACGGGTGAGTAATACGTGAGTAACCTGCCTTTAACTCTGGGATAAGCCTTGGAAACGAGGTCTAATACCGGATACGACCAGTTCCCGCATGGGATGCTGGTGGAAAGGGATATGTACTGGTTTTAGATGGGCTCACGGCCTATCAGCTTGTTGGTGAGGTAACGGCTCACCAAGGCGACGACGGGTAGCCGGCCTGAGAGGGTGACCGGCCACACTGGGACTGAGACACGGCCCAGACTCCTACGGGAGGCAGCAGTGGGGAATATTGCACAATGGGCGCAAGCCTGATGCAGCGACGCCGCGTGAGGGATGACGGCCTTCGGGTTGTAAACCTCTTTCAGCAGGGAAGAAGCGAAAGTGACGGTACCTGCAGAAGAAGCGCCGGCTAACTACGTGCCAGCAGCCGCGGTAATACGTAGGGCGCGAGCGTTGTCCGGAATTATTGGGCGTAAAGAGCTTGTAGGCGGTTTGTCGCGTCTGCTGTGAAAGCCCGGGGCTTAACCCCGGGTTTGCAGTGGGTACGGGCTAACTAGAGTGCAGTAGGGGAGACTGGAATTCCTGGTGTAGCGGTGAAATGCGCAGATATCAGGAGGAACACCAATGGCGAAGGCAGGTCTCTGGGCTGTAACTGACGCTGAGAAGCGAAAGCATGGGGAGCAAACAGGATTAGATACCCTGGTAGTCCATGCCGTAAACGTTGGGCACTAGGTGTGGGGGACATTCCACGTTTTCCGCGCCGTAGCTAACGCATTAAGTGCCCCGCCTGGGGAGTACGGCCGCAAGGCTAAAACTCAAAGAAATTGACGGGGGCCCGCACAAGCGGCGGAGCATGCGGATTAATTCGATGCAACGCGAAGAACCTTACCAAGGCTTGACATATACTGGACCGCTCTAGAGATAGAGTTTCCCTTCGGGGCTGGTATACAGGTGGTGCATGGTTGTCGTCAGCTCGTGTCGTGAGATGTTGGGTTAAGTCCCGCAACGAGCGCAACCCTCGTTCTATGTTGCCAGCACGTAATGGTGGGGACTCATAGGAGACTGCCGGGGTCAACTCGGAGGAAGGTGGGGATGACGTCAAATCATCATGCCCCTTATGTCTTGGGCTTCACGCATGCTACAATGGCCGGTACAAAGGGTTGCGATACTGTGAGGTTGAGCTAATCCCAAAAAGCCGGTCTCAGTTCGGATTGGGGTCTGCAACTCGACCCCATGAAGTCGGAGTCGCTAGTAATCGCAGATCAGCAACGCTGCGGTGAATACGTTCCCGGGCCTTGTACACACCGCCCGTCAAGTCACGAAAGTTGGTAACACCCGAAGCCGATGGCCTAACCCGTTTGGGAGGGAGTCGTCGAAGGTGGGATTGGCGATTGGGACTAAGTCGTAACAAGGTAGCCGTACCGGAAGGTGCGGCTGGATCACCTCCTTTCTAAGGAGCTTCAACATATTGGTTGAGCCACGC
>NZ_JBOEQD010000032.1:0-1264 GCF_050689125.1 Rothia sp. L_38
GGGTAATAGGCAGAAAAGTGTGTCCCCAACACCCCCACAACCCAATCAACACAAGGCAACCAACCCCACAAGTTAGCCCCACAAGCTAACCTAAACCAAGTGAGCCCAAAAACCCCACATGCCTGATATGCAACCAACGAACCAAACGCAACGGCACCACCAGCGCAGGAACCACACGCTACCGCTGCACCCACTGCGGCGCCAGCAGAACCATCAAACGCCCCACCAGCACACGAAAACACCAGCTAGCAGCCTTCATCACCTGGCTCACCAGTAAAAACACCCAGCACCACACCACCCTAGGAGCTGGACGAACCTTCCGCGCCAATACCGCCTGGTGCTGGAACATCACCCCACCCATCAAACAAACAGGCCAAATCCACCACGAAATCCAACTCGACGGTATCTACATCAGCGGCATGGTCTGCATCATCGCCTACAACCAAACCGTTGGTGTCATCGACTACCAATGGGCTAAAAGCGAGAACACCGCAGCCTACCAAGCTTTACTCTCACGCATCCCAGCCCCAGATGTAGCCATCGTAGATGGCGGTTCTGGCTTTGCCAGCGCCGCCAAAACATGTTGGCCAGATACCCGGATTCAACGCTGCCTATTGCATGTGTACCGGAATACTAAAACCCTTCTCACCAGTGCCCCACGCACTGAGGCTGGCAAGTCCTTACTGAAGATTTCTAGGGCTCTTCTACGAGTAACCAGCTTGGACGAGGCAGCAATCTGGTCAGCTTCTTTAGCCTCCTGGCACGGGCAGTATCAAGGCTTTATCAAGGAGAGAACCTGGTTAGCTGATGGTTCTTGGCAGTACACGCACCCCCGGGTGCGTACTGCCTATAGGAGGCTTGAGCGTTTGGTGAAGCAAGGTGTTGTGTTTACTTTTCTGGATCCGGATTTGCTCAGGGAGGGTTCTATTTCTCGTACCACGAATCACATAGAAGGCTATAACGCGAAAATTCGTGCCATGTTGCGGGAACATCGTGGAATGCCGGTGGAGCATCAGTGGCGGGCTGTGGGGTGGCTCTTGTGGGTGGATGCGGCTTGGGGTGCCAGTGTTGATGAGGTGATTAGGTTGGAGCCGGTGCCGGTGGTTGCTCTTGGTGGTCGGAGGAAGGAGGCTGCTGTGGGGCGTTCTTTGGATGAGGTGCGGGGTGTGTTTGTTGTGGGTGAGGGTGTGGTGGTGCGGCGTGGTTGGGGTGGTCGTGGTGGGTGACGCGCCCGGGGTGGGACACACTTTTCTGCCTATAACCC
>NZ_JBOEQD010000033.1:0-1055 GCF_050689125.1 Rothia sp. L_38
AAGGCAGGCTCCCCGCGCATAGGTGCGGGGAGCCTGCCTTTTAAGGTTCACAAATTTTTTTCTTGGCTTTAGTGTGAGTGGGCTCTAGTATTGATCTAAATCTTACTGTAAGCTTCCATGTAACCAACCTCACTCAGAGGTTTGGTAAATAAGAGAAAAGACAACAAGATGGCCTTTCACCCCCCCCGTTCCATTTTTAGTATCTGCCTAGTTGGCGCAGTGTTAGTTGGTGGACTTAGCTTTGCGCCCGCCGTGGCTCAAACTTCAATTTCGTCCACCCAAAATAATTTAGAGGAATACAAGCTGGATAAACTTGTAGAACAATCGCTTACAATTGATGAACTTGACGAAAATCAATCTGGATTTACCGTACATGCAGGTGAGATTGCTGTTGACTTACCAAAAAACTCAGATGAGATGATTGTTCTATCAGAATCTGGTGACGAGGATTTACGTATTTCTTTGCCCTACTCTGAGAGGTCAAGTGAAATTCAAGCTGGTGAGTTTGGCGAAATTTCTTTTGATCATGAAAATTTTTCTAGCACCTCAGTTTTGCCATATGAAGATGGTTCAGTGCAGATGGTGACAACCATCGAAAGCGCCGCAGCTCCGCGTGAATATGCATATGATTTGGAAATGCCTGATGGTGCTTATCTTGAGCTTCTTAAAGATGGGATGGTTCTGATCTGGGATGCTGAGGGGAACTTTGTAGCTGGCGTGGCTGCTCCTTGGGCTAAGGACGCTAACGGAGTGGATATACCTACCCGGTATGAGATTCGAGGGTCTTCGCTGGTTCAGGTTATTGAACATGATACTTTTGGAGTGGCCTACCCCGTAACGGCTGACCCATTCTGGGGTAAAAACCTATTCACTGGTTTTTCCCGTGATTGGTACAAGGGCGATTATCGTTACAACGCCTCAGTGACTGCTTGGGGAGCCATAGTCATGAGCGGTGGCGGTGGTATAGGCGGATACCTTGTAGGTCAATCAATTATGCGAAATCAAGGGTGGGCGGAATGGACCAGCCGCTGGCCTGCGATCACAAATAAAGCAAC
>NZ_JBOEQD010000034.1:0-939 GCF_050689125.1 Rothia sp. L_38
TCAGACCCTGACCGCCTGGCTTCAAACAAAGCCTGCTTGAGAGCCATCAGCGGCATGCCCAAGGTATGCATACTCGAGGAAACACCCCAACCCACAATCTTTCGACTGAACACATCAGTGATGAAGGCCGTGTAGCAGAAGCCACTACCTGTGCGCACATAGGTGAAGTCCGCGACCCACAAGCGGTTCGGCGCTTTAGCGGTGAACTGGCGGTTGACCAGATCAGGGCGGTGATCAGGAGCCTTGGTAGCCCTGGTGGTCACAGGCTTACGGCCCCGATGCACACCCTGAATACCAGCTGCACGCATGAGCCGGTAGGTTTGGTCCCGGCCAATAGCCCAGCCTGCCCGTTTCATGGCCTGCCACATTTTGCGCACGCCATAGACTCCATAGTTCTCCTGGTAGATTCTTACCAGTTCGGGGATGAGCAGCTGGTCGGAGAGTGACCTGGCTGAAGCGACACGGCTCATTGCGCGGTAATAGCCGCTAGCCGTCATGAAGCCACCGTCAAGGTGCTCGGATAGGACTCGGCAAATGGGCTCGACCCCGAAAAGATCCTTATAAGTGTTGATGTAGCGGATCATCATCGGGCCGGTCGGTCGAGCTCTGCTGCGAAAAAAGCTGAGGCTGTCTTCAGGATTTCGTTGGCCCTGCGTAGTTCCGCGTTTTCTCGTTTTAGGCGTCTGATTTCGGCCGCCGCGTCACTCGTAGTAGTGATTTCTTTGCCGGTGTCGAGGGCGGCGTTGTTGCACCAGCGGGCCAGAGTGTTGTGGGAAATTCCTAGCCGAGGGGCGATGTCTTTGATTGCTGCGGTTATGGACGGGGCGTCGGGGTGGTTCAGTCGGTCACCGACGAGTCGTACCGCTCGTTCTTTGAATTCTTGGGGGTATTTGTTGGGCATGGTTTTATTATTCCTTCCGGTGGGGTGTGGGTGGAAGG
>NZ_JBOEQD010000035.1:0-906 GCF_050689125.1 Rothia sp. L_38
AGAGGCTTATTCATAAGGGGTGTCCCGCAGCCAAAAACAGCAACCCCCGCACCACCGAAAACACCCGCCGGTACACCTCCAACGGTCGCCTGAACCCCGAATGCAGCACACGCCAGGTTTTGATCTGAGCAATCACCCGCTCCACCACCGACCGCAACCGATTAATCACCCGATTATTTCGCTTCTGCTCCTTGGTGAGCTTCTGCCCAGGCTTACGCCTGGTCGGGGCTGCTAACCCCAGCCCCACATAGCCCTTATCAGCCAAAGTCGAAGAATCCAGCAGCTTCTCAAGCCCATGAGCCCGAAAAGCATGAGCATCATGCCTAGCCCCAGGTAGCGGGTCGGTGATAGCCAGGAGCCTACCGTCAAGGGTGCAAATGACCTGGTGGTTGAACCCGGCTCGTTTATGCTTACCCGAAAAGTTTGTTTTTCCTAGTGAACGCCAGTTCCAGGTGGGCACCAGAGTGCCGTCAATCACCAGAGAACCAGGTACGTTCAGTCGCTTTTCCAAGGACTTCTCCAGGGGCTTGAGGACCTTCAAAAGGGCTTGCTCGATGGTGTTGATGGTTCGTGAGATGGTGGGCTGAGAGACTCGGGCAAAGTGGGCTAGGGTTTCTTGGGTGATGTTTTGTCGGTAGCTGAGCAGGGTGACTTTAAGGGCCTTAGCTAGGGTGAGCCTGCGGGGTTTTTGGTCTGGTTTGACCCAGGTGAGGTGCTCGGCGAGGGTTGTGAGGAGCGTGGCGAATTGCGTGGCGGTGAGGCCGGTTGTACGCTGGTGTAGCAACGGTTCTTCCGGTATGGCTTGAGGTTATTTGTAGTGATTTAACCCTTTTATTTTTGCCGCTGGTGGGGCCGTTGTCTAGTTGGTGGGGGGTGGGGGTGTTGACCCCCTTATGAATAACCCTC
>NZ_JBOEQD010000036.1:0-809 GCF_050689125.1 Rothia sp. L_38
GGCTCGTGTTCCTGCAGCACGTACTTTGAAGGACCAACTTCTGATTCCTGAACTGGTGAAAATCCATGAAGAGAATTATGGCGTGTATGGTGTGCGCAAGATGTGGCACGCCATGAGGCGTGCCGGCTGGGATATTGGTCGGGATCAGACCTACCGACTCATGAAAATAGCCGGTGTTGCTGGTGCTCATCGGGGTCGTAAACCTGTGACCACCAGAGCGGCCACAGTGATTGATGACCGTCCTGATTTGGTTCAGCGTAACTTTACCGCTGATGCGCCTAACCGCCTTTGGGTAGCAGATTTTACCTATGTCAGAACCTATTCAGGTTTCTGCTATACGGCCTTCATTACTGATGTGTTTTCCCGGAAGGTTGTGGGTTGGGGTGTTTCTTCGACCATGCATACTCTGGGGATGCCTTTGACGGCGTTGAAGCAGGCGCTTTTTGAAGCGAAGAAGGGTGGCTCTGATCTAACGCAGATTGTGCATCATTCTGACCGTGGTTCGCAGTATATTGCGCAGGATTACACTGCTGGTTTGAAAGAACTAGGAGTGCAGTTATCAGTCGGTTCTACTGGTGATTCGTATGATAATGCTCTGGCTGAGAGTGTGAATGGTGCTTATAAGGCTGAGCTGGTGAGGAATCGCCTTTTTGCTTCAGTTGGTCAGTTGGAGGTTGAGACTGCGTCTTGGGTTGCTTGGTGGAATGCTGGTCGGTTGCATCAGAGTCTTGGTTATCGGACTCCGCAGGAGGTGGTTGATGGTGCTTTAGTGGTCTTATAATTGTCGGAACTAAAGCCAGTACATATCA
>NZ_JBOEQD010000037.1:0-614 GCF_050689125.1 Rothia sp. L_38
TCGATGAGGGTATCTGCGATACCGTCAAAGAGGCTGGTCTGGTTCACGTGCAGGGTGTAGGTGGTGTTCAGCTTCAGCGAGCCAGGATCCTTAGCGGTAGCAAGAATCTGGTGCCCTGCCTTGCCGTTGTGGACGCCGTCCTCGGAGGTGATGGTGAACTGGTCGGTGACGTTGTTACCCTCAGCGTCGGTTACAGCTACTTCGTTCATGTTCACGGAGACAGGCATGCGGCCGTCCTCGGTGAAGTAGATGTGGTCGCCCAGGATGAATGACTCAGGTGCCTGGTAGCCGGTGGCGTAAGAGATGGTCTGGGTGGTGGTTTCGCCAGCGATGACCTTCTTGCCCTCGTCCTTAGCGACCTTTTCTACTACGGGGATGGGGGCAAAGAGCTTGGTCAGGCCGTAGGAAACAGAGGGTGCTTCAACGGTCTCGCGGGTAGGCTCAGTGGGCTTGGTGGGTACTGAGGGAACTTCTTCCAGAGTCGGAGGGGTAGGTTCGGTGGGCTTGGTGGGCTCTACCGGGGGTTCGTCCTCAACGATGCACTTTTCAGCAGCAACGGTGGCGGCTTCGTAGATGGAATCTGAGAGGGTGTTCATCTCACCGACAAAGTAGTC
>NZ_JBOEQD010000038.1:0-605 GCF_050689125.1 Rothia sp. L_38
AGGCGGGCAGGTCGGACGGACGCGGGTAGGGGTAGTAGGCGACACGGTACACGGGGTGGGGCCTCCAATCATCTTTGAAAGGGGTGTGTTCTTAGCCACAAGAGTAGTCGGCTGAGCCTGAAAAATCTAGACCCGGGCGTCCGATCCCCTCCCTTTTCTCGTGCCCTATCCCTACAATCGCAAGGCAGGCCCCGCACAATGCGGAGCCTGCCAAAAACTTATTTTCTCTTAGCTTGTAGAAGTTGCCAGATGAGAAAAAGAACACTGATTATTATGATCGCCAGCGAGATACCATGCCAGGCTACAATCCATGAAGAAGCTTGGTGGTGAAGCTCGCCTGATTCTTCCCAGGCTCGGTATTCCATACCTGCGGCTATAAACGATAGTAAAAACGACAGGGCACCTACCCCAGCGAAGACTAGCGGCATACGCCATTTATTCTGTACTTGCATCGTGTTCCTTTGTTCTACCAATTACAACGATGACGAGCAACGCCGTACCACCATTGCGGCTTATTACTCCGAATACGTTCAAGGTTATAAGCGCCTGTCCACGGCAGGCCGTAAGTACTAGCAGCGACGTGACACTCATATTGGTGACGTAAT
>NZ_JBOEQD010000039.1:0-576 GCF_050689125.1 Rothia sp. L_38
GGGATGTGTTAGGAATCTGGGCAGGCCCTGAAGGGGCAGGCGAATCAGCCAAATTCTGGCTACAGATCCTGACCGAGCTGAAGAACCGTGGCACCGCTGATATCTTCTACCTGGTCTGTGATGGGCTCACCGGCCTGCCTGAGGCCGTGAATGCGGTCTATGAACGCACGATTGTGCAAAACTGCGTCATTCACATGATCCGCAATTCCATGCATTACGCCCCCAGGCAGCACTGGGAGGCGATTTCCCGGGATTTGAAGCCGGTCTATCAGGCGGTGACCGAGCAGGCTGCGCAGGCGGCTTTGGAGGCCTTTGGGCAGAAGTGGGATGAGAAGTACCCGGCTATTAGTGCTTTGTGGTGGCGTCGCTGGGAGGAATTTATTCCTTTTTTGTCGTATGAGATGGAGGTTCGTCGGGTGTTGTATTCGACGAATGCGATTGAGTCTTTGAATGCTAGGTTGCGGCGTTCTGCCAGGTCGCGTGGGCATTTTGTGTCTGAGGAGTCGGCTTTGAAGTTTATGTATTTGACGGTTCGGTCTTTGGATCCTTCAGGTGCTGGTGCTCGGCGGTGGATGA
>NZ_JBOEQD010000040.1:0-564 GCF_050689125.1 Rothia sp. L_38
TCATCACCCAAGCCAAAGAACAAGGCCTAGACCTCAGCAGCGACACCCTACTCAAAACCCTCACCCAAGACATCATCCAAGCTGCCCTCGACGAAGAACTCACCGACCACCTCGGCTACCCCAAACACGCCGAAAACCCCAACCAAACAAGCCAAAACACCAGAAACGGCTACCGCACCAAAAGAATCCTCACCGACACCGTCGGCCCCATCGACATCAAAGTCCCCCGCGACCGCGACGGCTCCTTCGAACCGACCATCGTGCCCAAACGAGCCCGTCGACTCAAAAACGTCGATGAAATCATCCTCTCCCTGGCCGCCAAAGGACTCACCTACGGTGACATCGCAGCCCACTTCGAGCAAATCTATGGGGCCAGCATCAGTAAAGACACCATCAGCCGTATCACCGCAACGGTCCTTGACCAGATGAATGAATGGGCCGCCAGGCCCCTAGAAACGGTCTACCTGGCTGTGTTTATCGATGCAATCTACCTGAAAGTCCGCGAAGGGCAGGTAAGCAACCGCCCCTTCTACGTGGCTATGGGAGTCAACGTCGAAGGCGCTA
>NZ_JBOEQD010000041.1:0-501 GCF_050689125.1 Rothia sp. L_38
TTAGCGGCGCGGTAGCCGCGTGAGGTGATGAAACCACCAGCGAGGTTTTCTTGTAGTGCGGTGCAGATGTTCTCAACCCCGAAACGGTTCCTATACCTATCGATATAGCGGATCATGATCGGGCTGGACGGTCGAGTTCTGCCGCGAAAAAAGCTGATGCTGTTCGTAGAATCTCGTTGGTTCGCTTGAGCTCGGCGTTTTCTTTGCGCAGGCGTCGGTTTTCGGCTGCCATATCAGTGGTGGTGCCGGGGGTGTTACCAGCATCGATTTCGGCTTGTTTGTGCCATTTTCGTAAGGTTTCAGGGCCGATGCCGAGGCGTTCTCCGATGTTTCGGCAGGCGGTGTAGATGCCTGTGTCGGGGTTGTTTTCGAGGTGGTCGGCCAGTAGGCGTAGGGCTCTTGTTTTGAGTTCTTGGGGGTATTTGGTGGGCATGGGTGAAGTTCCTTTGCTCTTTTTTGTTTGTTTCCAATGTACGGGGTCGGAACTAAACCCAGTACATA